>NZ_JALQDI010000080.1:0-18872 GCF_023631305.1 Caballeronia sp. INML3B | reverse complement strand
GGCTGGAGCGCGCACATCATCGAGCAACGCATCGACAACAAGATCATTCGGCCGAGCGCGAATTACACCGGTCCGGATAATCTCGAGTTCGTCCCGCTGGCGAAGCGTTCCTGAGGCATACCGATCGGGGCTTCGCTGCCGCATCCGGCAGCGAGCCTCTCTTCTTGCTTCGAGCCGTGTCGCGACGGCGCACGATACCCCAGTTGAGCGTACTCTCTCTTCGAACTCCCAAGCCTGCGGCGCCTGCAATAGCCCGAATTTTCAAACGAAGGGGTCGCCCCGCAATACCCTTCGAGCGTGGCATCTGAAAGACCATGCAATGACCGAGACACCGCGATGAACACTGCAAACCGCAAACCCCTGCCCGGCTCCTCACTCGATTACTTCGATGCGCGCGCAGCCGTCGAAGCCATCGCGCCGGGCGCCTATGACAAGCTGCCCTACACCTCGCGCGTGCTCGCGGAGAATCTCGTTCGCCGCTGCGATCCGGCGATCCTCGAAGCATCGCTGATGCAGCTCGTCGAAAGGAAGCGGGAACGCGATTTCCCTTGGTTCCCGGCGCGCGTCGTGTGTCACGACATTCTCGGACAGACGGCGCTCGTCGATCTCGCGGGTCTGCGCGACGCCATCGCGGATCAGGGCGGCGATCCCGCCAAAGTGAATCCTGTGGTGCCCGTCCAGCTCATCGTCGATCATTCGCTCGCGGTGGAATGCGGCGGCTTCGATCCGGATGCGTTCGCGAAGAACCGCGCGATCGAGGACCGGCGCAACGAAGATCGTTTCGACTTCATCAACTGGACCAAGAAATCATTCAAGAATGTCGAGGTGATTCCGCCGGGCAACGGGATCATGCATCAGATCAATCTGGAGCGCATGTCGCCTGTGATTCATGCGATCGACGGCATCGCGTATCCGGATACGCTCGTCGGCACCGATAGCCACACGCCGCATGTCGATGCGCTCGGCGTGGTCGCGATCGGCGTGGGCGGCCTCGAAGCCGAGAACGTGATGCTGGGGCGCGCGTCGTGGATGCGCTTGCCGGATATCGTCGGCGTCGAGCTGACCGGCAAGCGTCAGCCGGGCATCACGGCCACCGACATCGTGCTCGCGCTCACCGAATTCCTGCGCAAGGAAAAGGTAGTCGGCGCGTACCTGGAGTTCTACGGCGAAGGCGCATCGAGCCTGACGCTCGGCGACCGCGCGACGATCTCGAACATGGCGCCCGAATATGGCGCGACCGCCGCGATGTTCTATATCGACGAGCAGACGATCGAGTATCTGCGCCTCACCGGCCGCGACGACAAGCAAGTGAGCCTCGTCGAGCACTATGCAAGAACCGCCGGGCTGTGGGCCGATTCGCTCGCGCATGCGGAATATGAACGCATGTTGCGCTTCGATCTCTCGACGGTCGTGCGCAACATGGCGGGGCCGTCCAATCCGCACAAGCGCCTGCCCGTTTCGGAACTGGCGTCGCGCGGCATCGCAGGCAAATGGGACGACACGCCCGGGCAGATGCCCGATGGCGCGGTGATCATCGCTGCGATCACGAGTTGCACCAACACCAGCAATCCGCGCAACGTGATCGCGGCGGCGCTGCTCGCGCGCAATGCGAATGCGCAGGGCCTCACGCGCAAGCCGTGGGTGAAATCGTCGCTGGCGCCGGGCTCGAAAGCGGTCGAACTGTATTTGCAGGAAGCCGGCCTGCTGCCGGATCTGGAGCGGCTCGGCTTCGGCATCGTCGCGTTCGCATGCACGACATGCAATGGCATGTCCGGCGCGCTCGATCCCGCGATTCAGCAGGAAATCATCGATCGCGATCTGTACGCGACCGCCGTGCTCTCCGGCAATCGCAACTTCGATGGCCGCATTCATCCATATGCGAAGCAGGCGTTTCTCGCGTCGCCGCCGCTCGTCGTCGCCTATGCGATTGCGGGCACGATCCGGTTCGACATCGAACGCGATGCGCTCGGGATCGGCACGAACGGCCAGCCCGTGTATCTGAAAGACATCTGGCCGAGCGACGAAGAGATCGACGTCATCGTCAAACAGAGCGTGAAGCCGGAGCAGTTCCGTCGCGTCTACGAGCCGATGTTCGCGCTGACCCCGGCGAGCGGCGAAGCCATCAGCCCGCTCTACGACTGGCGCGCGCAAAGCACCTACATTCGCCGCCCGCCGTACTGGGAAGG
Source organism: Caballeronia sp. INML3B (assembly GCF_023631305.1). Lineage (NCBI taxonomy): Bacteria > Pseudomonadati > Pseudomonadota > Betaproteobacteria > Burkholderiales > Burkholderiaceae > Caballeronia > Caballeronia sp. INML3B. The sequence continues at coordinate 16,686 of NZ_JALQDI010000080.1, read as the reverse complement.
CGCGCTCGCTGGCGAACGGACCCTCGAAGGCATGCGCCCGCTCGCCGTGCTCGGCGACAACATCACGACCGACCATCTCTCGCCGTCCAACGCGATCCTCGCGAACAGTGCGGCTGGGGAATACCTCACGAAAATGGGCTTGCCCGAGGAAGACTTCAATTCGTACGCGACGCATCGCGGCGATCATCTGACGGCGCAGCGCGCGACCTTCGCGAATCCGACGCTCATCAATGAAATGGCGACAGTCGATGGTCAGGTGAAGAAGGGTTCGCTTGCCCGCATCGAACCGGAAGGCAAGGTCACGCGCATGTGGGAAGCGATCGAAACCTACATGGAGCGCAAGCAGCCGCTCATCATCATCGCCGGCGCGGATTACGGGCAAGGCTCGTCGCGCGACTGGGCGGCGAAAGGCGTGCGGCTCGCGGGCGTCGAAGCGATCGTCGCGGAAGGTTTCGAGCGCATTCATCGCACGAACCTGATCGGCATGGGCGTGCTGCCGCTCGAATTCAAGCCGGGCGCGAATCGCCAGACGTTCGGCATCGACGGGACCGAGACCTATGACGTGATCGGCGAGCGCAGGCCGCGCGCGGATCTCACGCTCGTGATCCATCGCAAGAGCGGCGAGCGTGTCGAAGTGCCGGTGACGTGCCGCCTCGACACCGCCGAAGAAGTCTCGATCTACGAAGCGGGTGGCGTGCTGCAACGCTTCGCTCAGGACTTCCTGGAGTCGTCGAAGGCAGCGGCCTGACACCGGACGCCGTCTCTCTAACAAAGGAATAACATGGCACCCGCACCCCAGATCAAGATCCCCGCAACCTACATGCGCGGCGGCACCAGCAAGGGCGTTTTCTTTCGCCTGAACGATTTGCCCGAAGCGGCGCGCGTGCCCGGTCCCGCACGCGATGCGCTTTTCCTGCGCGTCATCGGCAGCCCGGACCCGTATGGCAAGCAGATCGACGGCATGGGCGGCGCGACGTCGAGCACGAGCAAGACGGTCATCGTCTCGAAGAGCGCGCGGCCCGATCATGATGTCGATTATCTCTTCGGCCAGGTCGCCATCGACAAGCCCTTCGTCGACTGGAGCGGCAACTGCGGCAATCTTTCGGCGGCGGTCGGACCGTTCGCGATTTCGAGCGGCCTCGTCGATCCGGAGCGCGTGCCGGACAACGGCATTGCGGTCGTGCGCATCTGGCAGGCGAATATCGGCAAGACGATCATCGCGCATGTGCCGATGACGCGCGGCGCGGTGCAGGAAACAGGCGACTTCGAACTGGACGGCGTGACGTTCCCGGCCGCCGAAGTGCAGCTCGAGTTTCTCGATCCGGCTGCGGAGGAAGAAGGCGCGGAAGGCGCGATGTTTCCGACGGGCAATCTCGTCGACGAACTTCACGTCCCAGGCGTCGGCACGTTCAGGGCGACGATGATCAACGCGGGCATTCCGACGATCTTCGTGAACGCGGACGCCATCGGCTACAAGGGCACCGAGCTTCAGGACGCGATCAACGGCGACGACGCGGCGCTGAAGCGCTTCGAAACCATTCGCGCATACGGCGCGTTGCGCATGGGGCTGATCAGGAACCTCGATGAAATCGCCACGCGTCAGCACACGCCGAAGATCGCGTTCGTCGCGCCGCCGGCGGAATACGTCGCATCGAGCGGCAAGCGCATCGGCACGGACGATGTCGATGTGCTCGTGCGCGCAATGTCGATGGGCAAGCTGCATCACGCGATGATGGGCACGGCTGCGGTTGCCATCGGCACCGCGGCGGCCATTCCGGGCACGCTCGTCAACCTCGCGGCGGGCGGCGGCGAGCGTCAGTCGGTGCGCTTCGGCCATCCGTCGGGCACGTTGCGCGTCGGCGCGGAAGCGGTCGAATCGAACGGCGAGTGGCAGGTGAAAAAAGCAATTATGAGCCGTAGCGCGCGCGTGCTGATGGAAGGTCGCGTGTGCGTTCCCAACGTGTTGCCGGATTGAGCAGGGTGGATGTTGCGCTCAGGGCCGTGTGCGGCCCTGGCCGCCCTGCTACATCGGGCGCTAGCGCAGAGCGCTCGGGCCGCTGAAGCTGCATGCACGCAATCCGTGCATGCCTCTTTGCTTGCGCCTGATAATCGCACGTCCGTCTTCGACGGAGTCCCATTGAGATCAAGCCGAGTCGCGTAGAATTAAAAACGCCGATTCCGGTCTTCGTCTCCGTGCGACAGGACATCCCATGCTGCAGCCATTTGCGTCATCAGATCCGTTCACGATTGGCGTCGAACTCGAAGTTCAGGTCGTCAACACGCATGACTACAATCTGACGAAGGCGACGACGGAGTTGTTGAATCGCGTCAAGGAAGAGAGTTTTGCGGGAGCGATCAACCCGGAAACGACAGAAGGCATGATCGAGTTGTCGACCGGCGTATGCAGGGACTTCGATCAAGTCAGAAGCGAATTGCAGGTACTTCGCGATACGCTGGTCCGGGCAGCCGACTTTCTGAATGTCGGGGTATGCGGCGGAGGCACGAATTTCTTCCAGAACTGGTACGACCAACGCTCGGACGGGCGCGAGCGCTCGGAGTACCTCATGGGACTGTACGGGGCGCTGTACCAGCAATTCACCATCTTCGGCCAGCACGTGCATGTGGGCTGTTCCGATCCTGACGCCGCGCTCGTTCTATTGCATTCGCTTTCGCGTTACGTTCCGCACTTCATTGCCCTGGCGGCTTCTTCTCCCTTCGTACAGGGAAGCGACACGCAGTTCCAGTGCGCGCGACTCAATTCGGTCGCCCCATTTCCTTTATCGGGGCAAGCGCCTTTCGTCACGCGCTGGTCCGAATTCGAACAATACTTCGACCGCATGACGAACACGGGCCTCGTCAAAAGTCTGAAAGACTTTTACTGGGACATTCGTCCAAGTCCGGGTTACGGCACGATCGAAATACGGGTTATGGACACACCGCTACGTGTGGAATGGGCCGCAGCGATTGCCGCTTATATTCAGGCGCTCGCACGGTATCTTCTTGTCGAGAAGCCCGTGCGGCTCAGTGAGCGGGATTATGAAGTGTACCGAACCAATCGCTTCATGGCGTGCCGGTTCGGGCTGGATGGGACATGTGTGAATCCGCAGACAGGCCAAAGCGCGACGATCCGGTCCGACATCCTCGCCACGCTGGACGCGATCGCCAGCCATGCGCAAGCGCTGGGCGCCGCCGAAGGCCTCGATATCATCCGGCGTAGTGTGGTTTCCGGTTTGAGCGATGCCATGTGGCTACGCCGAATCTACGGCGCGCACGATTCATTGCATGAAGTTGTCCGTCAGCAGTGCCGCGTATGGCGTGGCGCGCAGATGCCCGAATAGACTTCTTGCGCACTGCGTGCCACGTTGCGTCTTACATCAGGCTTCCCCACTCGTAGTCCACCCTGTCGGGATGCAGCGCAAACATGCCCCCGCCCGGCGTGAACGTCAGTTCTCCGAAGTAGATTCTGTCGTGATCGTAAAGATCGACGCGCACGAATTCGAAATCGCTGGCCAGCGCGCGGGCAACCGACAGCAGCGCGTCCAGGTTCGGCGGGCGCGGAGCCGGAGCGGTGCTGCGCGAGTACTTGCCCATCCCGATGTCGAGCAGGTTCCAGTTCTCGTCGTAGATGTCGCCGCGCGGACGTTCTCCGAATCGGTCCGCGATAACGAGGATGAAAATTTTGGGGTCGCCCGGGTGCTTGTTGAAGACATGAAACTTCAGATCGGGCGGAACCTTGCCATCTTGTCCGACAAGAAGTTCCTCGAAGAAAATGCGCCGTTCGATCGTGCGGTAGTGTCGCTCTCGCGCGATCGCATAGAAATCGGTCGATAACCAGCGTTGCGCCATTGCATCGAGTTCTTCAAACGACGTTTCCTTCTTGTCGTTGACGAGATGAACGAATCCGCTGCCGTGATTCGCCTTCATCACGAAGGACGGCGGAAGAGCATCGAAAACGCTCCTGGTGAACACCGATGGCTCGGCGACGAGCGGCACGAGATACTCGCTGCCGATCTTCCCGGCGACGTACTCGCGCACTTTCAGCTTGTCGCTGAGGTCGCCGAAACGCGGATCGGGTTCGAGACAGCGTCGCAGGATCTTTTCATTGAACGTCGTCGGATTGCGCATCTTCGGAAAGCGCCCGATTCTGCGACGATGATAAAGAGTCAGGTACAAGTTATCGGGCAACAATTCCTTGACGCTGTGTATCAGCGACTTCGAGAGAGTCATTCGCTCGCCTCCAAAATTCTTTTAACGTCAGACGAAATCGCTTCCGCCATATTTTTGGCTCGCATTTAGCGTACCGCGTTTATCGAGGATTCGTTGTCTGAAGGACGGCACTTCGATCACAACATGAATTTTCCGCTGAAGCGTCGCCCCGACGTATGTACGCGAGCGCACACACTCGCAAACCACGCGATTGAAACTCGTATCCAACGGTTGTTTCTCTTGCGACGACGACGCATCGACGTTACATTTCCCCTGCCGGCGAAACAGTTGGCCAGACCGGTTTCTCCCTTTCGATGAGTCGCTGAGCTCCAAGGCGTGCGCCCGACCGAAACACATTCGGTCGTTCAACCGGGCGTCCCAGCGACAGACGTCAACACTTGCGTCATCGCATCGAGACTGTCGCGACGGGCAAGCGTCTGCTTGCCCCGGAGCGATTCGCGATGCTTCGGATGCCGGATGCACGTCGCGCATACGCGTGCAGTGCAGCCCGCAGCACCTTCAGAAATCCTTCCAAGGGGCGGAGTCGACACATGCTCAAAGAGAAACGTAGACACACTCGCTGGATCACCGGCACAGTCTCGGCCGCGGCACTCGCACTGCTCGCCGCTTGCGGTGGCGGCGGCGGTGACAACAGTTCGAGCAACGGCTCGACGTCGCCCACGAACTCGGGCGATACCGGCGCAAGCACCCCTGCCGTGCCGACGAACACCACGCCGACGCTAGCCGCGGCGACCGCGGTTGTCGATGGCACGACGCTCGGCACCGCGCAATGGAGCGACGGCTCGACATCCACAGGCGGCACGGGTCAGGCGGTCAATAACCTCACCTGCACGGTGGCGGGTAACAAGTACAGCTACGCGCATCTGTCGATTTATCAGAACGGCAAACAGCTTGCTTTGCCGGCGAACATCGGAAGCGTCGCGCCGACGATGGCCCTGCAGCGCGGCTGCGTCTATCCGGTTCACACGGTCGATGCGTCGGGCAAGATCCGCATGGACGTGACATCGACCGGTTCGTACACGCTGGGTCAGTTCTTCGCCGTCTGGGGTCAGCCGCTCAGCACCACCAACGTAGCAGGCCTCACCGGCAATGTGACCGCCTGGGTCAATACGGGCGGCACGCTCACGAAATACACCGGCGATCTCGCTAGCCTCGCGCTGCCGCAGCATGGCGAAGTGACGCTCGTCGTCGGGACGCCGCCAGCGCAGATTGCGACATACACCTGGACCGACCCGCCGCCCTTCACGTCGACGGTCACCACGCTTTCCTTCGGCGGCGTCGTGGGCAGTCCGTTCTGGGCGGACGGCATGACCTCGACAGGCGGCACGGGTGCGCCGGTAGATGGTGTGATTTGCGCGGCGGGCATGGCCGAAACCTTCCACGTGCACGCGCACGTCGCCATCTTCAAGGACGGGCAGTGGCTCGCGTTCCCGAAGAATGTAGGCATCTTGCCGCAGTGCAACTACGAGATGCATACGCACGACAATACCGGCATCATTCATATCGAAACACCGAACGTGAAGACGTTCACGCTGGGCGAGGTTTTCGATATCTGGGGACAGCCGCTTTCCAGCACGAACGTCGCGGGTATCACGGGCAACATCGTCGTCTATATCAACGATAACGGCGATGTCCGGCGGTACATGGGCGACCCGCGCAAGATCGTGCTGACGTCGCTACGGGATATCACGTTCCAGATCGGTACGCCGTTGCCGACGCTGCCGACGTACTCCTGGTACGAACCGCAATAAACCATGCGGACGAACGCCGCGGTGCGAGCCGCGGCGTTCGGTGCTGGCTCTGCGCGTCCTGGCTTAATGCCATGGATCAGCATATTGCCTGAACAAGAACATATTGCTGACGCCTACCGATCGGCCCGGCGTCTTCGGCAAAATCTGCATCCCCAGATAACCTCGTCCACCAAGCCACGAGTCATGAGGCATGAGCTCGTGGCTTTTGCACGTGGTTCAATTGCCGCCTCTCGGAACACTGTGCATGAGTGGCATCGCAGTTTCTCCGCGTCCTGTCTGTGCGGCACTGCATTGAACGCTAGTGCGCAAGCTGTTATGTTTCCTGCATCGCAGTCGTCGCGCGCGGCTTCAAATTGTCCGCGTTTTACTCGCCGCAGACGAAACGCGCTTGCGCGAGTCTCTGTCATGGCAGAGACGGGCACGCTGCCCGCAATGCCTCAAGCGCAACGTCGAACCACCTCGACGTCGAGTATGATGATTAACGTTATGCCTGAATTCATGGGGTTTTCTGTCGAGTCCTCGACTGTTCAACCCTTCAAGCACTTCGCTCCGCCGTGTTTCTGAACAGGCCTTTCAAGGAGACCTCGACGTCGTGAAGATACTGATCGCGAACACCCTCTACTTTCCGGATGAACCCGGAGGAGCAGAGATATCGACGCGACTGCTCGCCGAAGGTCTGGTCAGGGCGGGCATCGAAGTGTGCGTCGTCTGCGCGACGGGAACGGGCGCGGACCGCGTCGACGATGTGAACGGCGTGAAGGTGTATCGACTACGCTCGGTCAATCTGTATTGGCCGCACGTGCGAGAAAAGCACGGACGCGTCGCCAAGCTCATCTGGCACGCCATCGACGTGTACAACGTCATCATGTCGCGCAAGTTGTCGAGCATCATCGCGCGTGAAAAGCCGGATGTGATCAGCACCAGCAATCTGTCTTGTCTGTCCGTCGATATCTGGCGGCTCGCCCGCAATGCCGGCGTGCCGATCGTGCACACGGCGCGCGACTACTATCTGATGTGTCCGACGGCGATCATGTTCTCGCATGCGAAGCCGTGCGAGCGGCAATGCGGCGTCTGTTCGGTATATGCCCAGCCCAAGCGGGTCGCGTCGGCGCGTGTCGCAGCCGCCGTGGGCGTCAGCCGCTTCGTGCTGCAAAAACACCTGGAAAGCGGCTATTTTTCGCGCGCGACGCGCACTGCAGTCATCTACAACGCCTGCGAGTCCAACGAAGATTCGACCTCGGCGCAACGCACGCGCCGTTATCAGGGCGGTCCGGTCAGGCTCGGCTTGCTCGGGCGAGTGTCGCGAGAGAAAGGACTGGAAGTCCTGCTCGAGCAACTGCTCGCGGACAATACGCTGCAATGGACGCTCGCGGTCGGCGGCCACGCCGATGCGGATTACCTCGAGTCGATCAAGGCGAAGTATGACGATCCGCGCGTCGAGTATCTTGGCCGCGTGAACCCCGACGAATTTTTCGACGGCATCGATATTCTCGTGGTGCCGTCGATCTGGAACGAACCGTTCGGGCGCGTGACGGTCGAAGCGTACTCGCACGGCGTGCCTGTCGTGGGTGCGAACACCGGCGGCATTCCTGAAGTCATCGAGCCGCGCACGAATCTCGCGTTCGACATGGCACGGCCGTCGTCGATCATCGGCAAGTTGCATGAGGCAGTGGCGCTGCTTGAAGACCCGGGCGTGCATGACCGTATGCGCGAATACGCCAGACGCTTCAACGTCGATGCGATGGTCGATGCTTATCGAGCGTTGTACGAAAGCGTGCTCGCCGAGCAGGCGATCCCACGCGTCGTATGCCCGTAATGCTCGCGTATTTTTGTCGATGGCATGCCGAACATCGATTCATAACAAATCTGGAATGTAAGCAGAAGCACGCAAATTGAAAAATTGCGATGCCACCATCTTTGATGGGGTAAACTGGCCCGCACAGCTTGCAGGAAGTTTGATCAGCTCGACCAATCGCAGTGGATATTGCTCATTGCCGATTCGAATCGAGGTGACGCGGCGCCAACTGTTACCCGTCAGGCCATACGCTGGAATACCGGAGCCGCGACACATGAAGGGACACACGACCCGTCGAGTCATCGGGAAGCGCTCATCATCAGGCTGTCGCGCGCGCGAAGACCTTCAGACCGCCAGGACGCCGGCTCGCATTGATCCGCATCTTCTTCATACGCCGTGAAAGTACTGATCGCTAACACGTTATATTTTCCAGACGAGGTCGGCGGCGCCGAAGTTGCGACGCGACTCCTTGCCGAGGGACTGGTCAAGGCGGGCATCGAGGTATGCGTCGTCTGCGCCACCGGAGTAGGCGACGACCGCAGTGAAGAAGTCAACGGCGCGAAGGTCTATCGTCTGAGATCGAGCAATCTCTATTGGCCGCATGCTCCCGGGGAGCATTCCCGTGTCGCCAAACTGATATGGCACGCCATCGACGTGCGTAACACGGCCATGTCACGAAAACTCGCCGACATCATCAGGCGCGAGAGACCGGACATCGTCAATACAGCCAACCTTTCGTGTCTTTCCGTCGATGCATGGCGCGTTGCGAGCAACGCGGGCGTGCCGATCGTGCACACCATCCACGACTATTACCTGCTATGCCCCACGGCTACCATGCTGAGCGGCGGAAAGCCTTGCCCGAGTCAGTGCGGTGTGTGCTCGCTCTACGCAAAGCCGAAGCAGCTTGCGTCCGCCCAGGTCAACGCGGCGGTCGGCGTGAGCGGCTTCGTACTGCAAAAACACGTTGAGAGCGGCTTTTTCCCGCGTGCGACGAAGACCACCGTCATCAACAATTGCTATACGCCGGTCGGAGATTCCATAGGGCGACAGGATTCGAGACGACAGGTCGCGAACGCGCCAGTGAGACTCGGCATGCTTGGACGCGTGCTGCCCGAGAAAGGTCTCGAGCTCCTGCTGGAACAACTCCTCGCGGACAAGACGCTCAATTGGACACTCGCCGTCGGCGGAACCGGCGATGCGGACTATGTCGAGTCCATCAAGACGAAATACGCGGACCCACGCGTGAGTTTCCTTGGACGGGTAAATCCCCCCGACTTCCTGAGCAGCATCGACATTCTCGTGGTGCCCTCGGTCTGGAATGAACCGTTCGGGCTGGTGGTTCTCGAAGCGTACTCGCACGGCGTGCCCGTCGTGGGATCGAGCATGGGTGGTATTCCCGAAATCATCGAACCGCACTCGAATCTGCTGTTCGACGTCGCCCGCCCCGAGACGATCATCGTCAAGATTCACGAGGCAGCGGCATTGCTCGACGAACCATCGGCGCATGATCGGCTGCGCCAGCACGCCAGGAAGTTCAGTCACGATGCGATGATCAACGCCTACGTCGAACTGTACGAAGGGATGATTTGCGTCGAAGAGCGAAAGCCGTCGATGGCGACCGGACGCGAAGCGAATTGATCGCCGACGCTCTGGTTTCGAATCGACGAGCGTGGGATAGAAGTTAGCGAATCGGCCTTGCGAGGTCATCATGCGCAACTCCATGAACGCGGCTGTGAAGTGTTTGCTTGCGATGCTGCTGGCCGCGTTGGTCGTGATGCTCGTGAATGCGCGCGTTCCGGATGACGTGCGCAGTGCGGTTCCCGCGCCCGAACCGAAAGACGTCCGGGCCGCCAGAGTAAGCCACACGACGGTGGCCGCAGGCGAAGTCATCACGCTGGTGGTCCACTCGGCCCCGGACTGCAAATATTGCGCGCGCTGGAAGGGGCCTCTCGCGGGAGAAGGGCATTTCAAGTCCTGGGCCCGCACGCATCCTGGCACGCAGCTTTTCATCGTCGAGCGCGCATCGATTGCCAGCAATGAAACACCGGCGGACTATCCTCAGGACCTTCACTGGCTATCGGAGCAAAGTCAGAAGGAGCAGCGCCTGCGTCCGGGCACGCCGATGTTCGAAGTGTTCGTCGCACGGAAGCTGGTGCTTCGGACCTATGGTCTGGATTCGTGGGACGACGATGTTTTTCCGGCCATCAAGGATCTCGACGCCCGTCGTTCGCATTCCGTTGCGAGTCATTGATCTTCGCGCGGTCCGGGCGAATGCGCGGCAAGCAATTGCAGGTGCCGTGCTTCGGTCTCGTCATCGGCGGGAAACATGCACTCCAGACGCAGTTCCTGCGTCGCGACGTTCAGCGGCGCGCCCACAGTCGTGACCAACGAGAAATAGCGCAGCACGGCGCCTTCACAGACGAAGCCGATCGGAACGACGGGCATCGTGGGCGAGGCGGATTGCCCGTGATGGGTCCTCCAGTCACGTGGCACGCCGGGATAGGCAAGCAGTTCGTCGAGCAGGCGCCTCGTGCCGTCATCGACCATGTGACCGACCGATTCTCGATACACCCGTTGCAGCTAGCTGCGCGCGACGGTTTCCCAGTCGGCCACGAATGGACGCATTCCCTGTGGATCGAAAATCAGATGCAGCATGTTGCGCGGGCCTTCACGCGAAGCCATGTCGATAAAACAGTCGAAGAAACGCGGCGCCGCGCCGTTGGTCATGAGCACGTTCCAGTGGCGATCCATCACGATTGCCGGAAACGGTTCGTGCTGGCGAACGACCCGTTCGAGCGCGCGCACGACGCCCTGCATCTCCTGCGCGTTCCACGGCGCCTCCGAATACAGGGGCGCGTAGCCCGCTGCGAGCAGCAAGGCATTGCGCTCCCGCAGCGGCACATCCAGCGTCTGTGCGAGCGTCAACAAAGTGTCGCGGCCCGGCACGCTGCGCCCGCTTTCGATGAAACTGATCTGGCGTTGCGAGACGCCTGCCTCCAGCGACAGACCGAGCTGGCTCATGCCGCGCACATCACGCCAGTAGCGCAGCAGTTCACCGAGCTCGCCCGGCGGCGCATTCGGATCGGGACGCATGGCGTTCATCGGGTGTTCCGAAATCGGGTTGGATGGATGAAGAATACTCAGGCCACCGGCGCATGCCAGACGAACGCTTCGAACTGCGCTTCGAGCGGCGGCCTCGTCACGCTGCTCGTGTAGTTCGTGATGGTCGATGCGGCAACCACCGCAATGACCTCGAGTATCTGCTCGATATCGAATCCCGGATCGAGAAAGCGTCTCTCGTCCGATTCGGCGAGGCGGCCGCGCTTGTCGATCAATGCACGCGCCAATGCCGACAGCGCGGCCAGCGCGGCGTCTCTCGGCAGAGCGCCTTGCCGGATGGCGTCGACGTCTTCGGAATGCACGCCTTCTTTCAACGCGAGCGCCGTGTGGAACGCGACCGGCCATTCGCTTGCATTCGTGACCGCGTTCGTCAACAGGACGGTCTGAATCTGCGGCTCGGTCAGACTGCTCGCATGCACGCGCTCGAAGAGGCCGATGAAAGCGTTGATCAGCACCGGCGATGCGGCCATCGTGCCCGCGACATTCGGAATCAGGCCGAACGCCTGCTGCAATTGCCCAAGCACGGGCCGCGATTGCGCAGGCGCGGATTCGATCGTGTGAACGGGATAGCTGAGCATGGTATCTCCAGGGCGTTGAGCGCGCCGAAATGGACGCGCGATAGCCGTAGAGTAGAAGCGCTCATGCGTTACGCCAATTACATGCGATGTAATCGGCTTGCCGTTGCTTCGCGATGTTGGCTACGACGCCTTCATGCCTTGTCGTAGATCGAACTGCCCAGCGTCAACGTCGTAGTGCTCGACGATCCGAAGCGGATTTCATAGAGATCGCGGCCGAAATTGCCCGGCACCTTGACCGACATGCCGCCGCGGTCGTCCGCAAGCGGCACGAAGAGTTGATAGCGAAGGTCTTCGTTGCCGTACAGGACATAGCCCGGCAGTTCGGGCAACGTGGTGAGATAGGCCGGCGGATTGCCCAGGATGACGATCGGAACGGCCGTCGGCGAATCGTTCGTCAAGGTCCATTGCGTGCCGGCTCGCTGTTGCCATGCGTTGTCTAGCGGCGCCAGCGGGGCGAGCTGCTGCCCGATCGGCAGCGTGAGATAAGCGTAGCCCGCGCCCGGCACGACGCGCTTCATCACATAGCGGTAGCTGAACGCGTTGCCGCCGCCATCGGTTCCGGAGACGACCGTGAATCGATACGACGCGGTATCGGTGTTGCTCCACCACCATCCGTCGCTGCGGTACTGGTAAGCGCCGACCTGCTTCCACGCACGTTTGGCGCCATCCCATTGGTTCAGCTGCAGACTGCCGTCCGGGTTGGCGATCACCTGAAGCGGCGAGTCGGAGTTGCCGTAGATGCCCGCGGCATTCGCGATGCCCGGCGCCGACGCGGCCGGCGGCGCCGTCGTGCTGATTTTCGCCGGCAGCGAAGCGATCGTGCCATCCTCTTTCAACGCGGACAGAACGAGCATTTCCGCCAGCTTGCGCGCGTCGTAGCCGGAATTGCCGGTGACCATCAGCGCAAGTTGCGCCTGCGGCACGACGAAGAACTCGCTCGAATAAAAAGCCGTCCCGCCGTCTTTCTCCCACCCGAGGACGCCCGCGGCCTGTAGCGCCGGCTGCTGCACCGAATCCCAGCCGAGACCCCAGCGCCATTCGGGCGAAGGGTTGATCAACAGTCCCGTGGACTGGTCCGTGCCCATCTGCGCGATGCCCGCCGCGGACACCACGCGTTGCCCCTGAAATACGCCGCCGCCGAGGATCATCTGCGCGAGATTCATCATGTCGCCGGGCGTCGAGCTTAGTCCGCCGGTCGCGTATGCATTGACGAATTCCTGATACTGCGTGCCGTTCGCGAACGGATAGGAAAACGAACCGTCGCTTGGCACGGTCGTGAGATAGCTGGAGTTCGTCATCTTCAGCGGTGCGAGGATGTTCGCTTCCACGAAGTTCGCAAAGCTCTGCCCGGTCATCGCGAGAACGATCTGCTCGACCATCGTGAAGCCGTCGTTGCAGTACACGGCGAGTTCGCCAGGCAGATGCTTCAGATGCGTATTCGCCAGTTCGGCTTGCGTGTCGGCTGCGTAACCGGGAACCGGCGCAAAGGTGAAGAGGTTGCGCGAATTGGTGCCGGGCAATCCTGATGAGTGCGACAGCAGATGACGCGTGGTGATCTTCGCGTACTCGGGGGAGAGCATCGTGAAAGTCGGCAGATATCGGACGATCGGCGTATCGAGCGTGATCAGGCCGCGGTCCTGAAGAATCGCGGCCGCGAGGGCTGCAAAGAGCTTGCTGACCGAGCCGATGTTGAAGCGCGTCTGGATCGTCGCCTTGGTCTGGCTCGGCACCGACGATACGCCGAACGCCTGTTGCCAGAACACGTTGCCGCCCTTGAGCATGGCCACGGAAATTGCCGCCACGGGCTGTGCGGGGTCTGCAATTGCCTGCTGGATGGCCTGTTGCCCCATCGCCACCGTTTGGGGATACGGCTGCGAGTCGGAGTGATCGCTGCCGCAACCTGGAAGGATCGTCGCGAGCATGCCGGCGCCGGCCGCGCCGAGAAATTGCCGTCGGCCCGCGCTGAGCGCAGTGGGACTGGAAAGTGAAGCGTCGCTGTTACGGTTGGATCGGGGCACGACAGCTCTCCTTGTTGTTATTCGCGGGGCGTACTTGTGCAGCTCGGTCCTTTTGCGCTGGATTATAGGCATGAAAATCGAGCGATAACGCATCGCTCGATTGAAAGTCGATCCTTTCCGTTTCGCGGGCAAGACTAATTTGCCGATGGCGCCGGCATCGCCCTCGCCTACCGCCCGGACAGGTTCCACCGCGAATAAATATGAGTTTCGCTGTGGGCCGGCCGTCGTTCAGCGTCTATCCTGATTGTGTGACCACGCGACCAGGCAGGAGACGGCATGCAAGGCGATCCGAAAGTGATTGACTACCTCAACGCCGAACTGAAGAACGAACTGACGGCCGTGCATCAGTATCTTCTTCACGGCCGCCTCTACGAGCACTGGGGTTTCGAAGAGCTCGGCGCGCACGAATACAACGAGTCGATGGAAGAGCTGACGCATGCGGACAAGTTGATCGAACGCATCCTCATGCTCGACGGAATGCCAAACTTGAACGATCTTCATCCGCTGGCGATCGGCAAGGAAACGCTCGAAGCACTCCAGAACGATCTCAAGCTCGAACAGGCGGCTCAGGTTCAGTGCAAGGAGGCCATCGTCTACTGCGAATCGGTGCGGGACATCGTCTCGAGAGACATTCTGGTCGAGCTTCTCGACGCCACGGAGGATCACATCGACTGGCTGGAGATTCAGATCGGGCTCGTCGACAAGATCGGCATCGAAAACTATCAGCAATCCGCCGTTCACAAGATCGTGTGACGAAGTGACGGGGCCGCTTCTCGCAGGCTCACGGGCCTGCGTTTTCCCTGCTGAGGCGACGAACGGCCTGCGGTGGTTGCCCGGTCGTTCGCAGGAACGCCCGCCTCATTCGCTCTCGATCCGAGAAGCCGACTTCGTCCGCTATCACGTCCAACGACAGACGCCCTTTCTCCAGCAACAGTCTCGCGGCTTCCACACGCAGATGTTCGACTGCTTTCGCGGGCGATTGCCCCGTCTCCGCGCTGAACGCGCGGCTGAACTGGCGCGGGCTCAGACTCGCAACGTCGGCTAGTTCCTCGACGGTCAAAGGATTGCGCAGATTGGCGTTCGCGTAGTCGATGGCTTTCTGGATCCGGTCGGATTTCGGCTCCAGGTCCAGCAGCGTCGAAAACTGCGACTGCCCGCCGGCGCGCCGATGATAGACGACGAGCTTGCGCGCGACGGCACGCGAAACATCCTGGCCGTGATCCCTTTCGATCATCGCGAGCGCCATGTCGATCGTGGCCGTCATGCCTGCCGAAGTCCAGATCGGCCCGTCTACGATGAAAATCTGGTCGTCTTCGACGGCGATTTTGGGAAAGCGACGCTGCAGATCATTGGCGAAACGCCAGTGGGTCGTCGCACGGCGGCCGTCGAGAACGCCTGCGTGCGCCAGGATGAACGCGCCAGTGCATGGGGCCGCGATGCGTCTCGACGTGCTCAGCGAGCGCCTCACGAATTCCGTCAACGTGGCCGACACCGTATTGGTTTCGACTCCGGAGCTGAACATCACCGTGTCGAACGTGGCATCGCCGAACGCTTGCGTTTCTACACGAATGCCCGCCGAAGAGGGGACGAGCCCTCCCTGTTCCGATAGAACGGACACGCCATAGGCAGGCTCGCCCAGCACCGCGTTCGCCAGTTCGAAGGCGGTCACTGCCGCGAATCCCAGCAGGTAGAAATTCGGAAACACCACAAAGGCGATCGTGTGCATGGCGGGCCCTGCTCATCATGTCCTAAATCCCTTGTGTATATGACATTTGAGCCACAGTCAACGAGGCTTAAGCTCTTTTCAAGCGTCGTTGACGCAGGCAAAGGCCCGACGGGCGACCGAATCTCACCGTGCTTCAGAAGAACTTTTGTATGGATCGTCGATTACTGATATTGGCAACGGGCATGTTCGCGATGGGCACCGACAACTTTGTCGTCGCCGGTATTCTTCCGGACGTCGCTGCCTCACTGCATACGTCCGTCGGCCTCGCTGGGCTGATGGTGACCTTCTACGCGTTGACCTATGCGATGGCGGCGCCTGTCATGGCCCTGACGGGCAACTGGCCGCGCAAGCTGCTGCTGATTTCGGCGCTGGGCATTTTCGTCGTCGGGAACGCCGTCAGTGCATTGGCGGCAGACTTGCAGTGGGTTCTCCTTGCCCGCGCTCTTGCCGGTTTTGGCGCCGCGCTGTTCTCACCGACGGCGTTGGGCGTGGCCTCGGCGATTGCAGCGCCCGAAAGACGAGGCCGTGCGCTGGCGACGGTTACGGCCGGTCTGACGGCAGCGACCGCGCTCGGCTCGCCGATGGGCACTTTCATCGGCGAATTCGGCGGCTGGAGGATGACGCTGTGGTTCGTCACCGCGCTCGGGATTGTTGCGATGATCGGCGTATGGACCATGCTGCCGTCGGTTCCGCGGCCGCAATCAGTCGGATTGCGTGAGCGGCTTGCGCCTGTTCTCGATGTGCGTATCGCGTTCACCTTGCTCACGTCGCTATTCGCCTTCGGCGGATTTCTGATGGTCTACACGTACGCGGGCGTCGTGCTGGCGCGCGTAACGCACGGCGATGAAAGCATTCTCGCGGGCATGTTTTTGTTGTGGGGCGTGGCGGCGACAGCCGGTAACCTGCTATCCGGCCGGCTCGTGGACCAGTTCGAGAGCCGCACGCTGATCAATGCGATGTTGTGGCTCGCCGTCATCAATTTCTGCGCTTTGCCGTGGACTTCTGCGCACGCATACGGTGCTGCGATAGCGCTCGTTGTATGGGGGATATGTGGATGGGGGCTTCTCGTTCCGCAACAGCATCGTCTCGTGCAGATCTCGCCGCATGTCGCGCCTCTGGTGCTCGCACTGAATAACACGGCCACCTATATCGGACTCGCGTGCTCGGGTTTGCTGGGGGGCGCGTTGATCCCGAGACTCGGCGGACAGTATCTGAGCCTGATCGCCGCAGTGCTAATCGCAATTGCTTTTGTTTTCGCGGAGGCCGCGCATCATTGCATGCGGCGACCGCCGACCGTGCATCGCAAGCTATTCAGCATGCTGCCCGACACCGTGGAATGAGCAGACCAACTTGCCGCAAGGTCTGGATTAGCCCCCCGTTTGAACGGCATGTCCAAACGCAAAAACCCCACCTTTGCGGGGTGGGGTTTTTGTTTATCGCATGAGGAGCCTGACGATTACCTACTTTCACA
>NZ_JALQDI010000079.1:0-20306 GCF_023631305.1 Caballeronia sp. INML3B | reverse complement strand
CTCAGGAAATTCGGCAAGATGCGCACATCAACAAACCCAAAACCGATCGCTATTGACAGGCGGAGTCATATCAGCCGCACACTAGTATCCGGAGACGTTTCGCAAATCTCTGGAGCGCGACAATCGCATGTGCCTGAGCAGTTTCATGGCAGCTGAATACGACGATCTGCCTGAAGCGGTTAAAAAGGAAGTGCAGACCTTCGCGGACGTCAATGTGGCGTGGCTCCGCAACTCTCTGGAGGCGGCGGGCGTCGTTGCGGACGAAGGGAGCCAAGAACGGGCGTGCGCGATTTACGCGGCAGTGGCCGGCGCTCAACTGATGGCGCGGGGCCGGGCGGACATCGCGTTGTTCGACAGATTGATAGGCAGCTACCGGACAGTCGGACTGTTGCCGGGGTGAGAGGCGTCTCTGGACCTAAAGATGAGATGCGGCGCACATCGACCCGCAACGTTATCGATAGAGGGGCCCGTGCTTTAGAGCCTCGATCACTGAGTCGATGAGCCGGCACAAGGTTGGCGCTGCAGGGCCGGAGACGGCTTTCTGCAGTTGAGCGGCCATTTGAGCGACCGGTGAAAGCACGATTCAATGTCAGCACCTGGCCGACTGCCGCCTGACACGGTCGGCTGAACCCGACCCGGAGCAGACTTCCGCGTTTGCGCGGAGACGACGGCCGCTTCCCACACGCAGCGGTCATCCATGCGTGCGACGAACTCTTGCGCTCCACACATGATGCGAGCGGCTGACACCTCGCGTCAAACGGACCGTTTCTGATCGCCAACTCATGAATCATCGGACTCGATCGTGAACTTCGCCATCGCGGACCAGTCCCGATCGCCCATGCCCGCATCAATCGTTTCAGCCATGCGCGCATATACCGCCGCCAGCAGCGGCAACGCACGGCCAGCCTCCTCGGCCGCTTCGGCCGCGAGCCGCAGATCCTTCATGCCAAGCGTGGCCTTGAAGCCCGGCTCGTAGTTTCCGTGCGCGATGTTCGCGGAATAAACCTGATACGAGCGACTGCCAAACAGCGTGTTCAGAATCAGGTCGAAGAATCGCTCGCGCGGCAAACCGTTTGCCTCCGTCAGAACGACGGCTTCGGCCATTGCCTCGATCGCCATCGTAATCATCATGTTGCAGGCGATTTTCGCGGCGTTGGCGGTCGGCGCCTGGTCGCCCATATCCCAGACGCGACCGCCGATCACGTCGAGCAGCGGCCGCACCTTCGTGACAGCATCGGGCGGACCGCCCGCCAGCACGTTGAGTTCGCCCTTCGCCGCGACGTCGGGGCGTCCGAGCACCGGCGCGGAAACGTAACCAATGCGTGCCGATTCGTGGGCCGCAACGAGCTCGCGCGCGAACGCAACCGAGATCGTCGACGTGACCACGTGAACCAGCCCGGGTTTTGCCTGCGCGAGCACGCCCGACGCGAGGAGCGTCGAGCGGATCGCATCGTCGTCGAACAGCATGGTGAGCACGGCGTCGCCCCGAAACGCCTCGACCGGCGAGGCCACCGTCGTCACACCGTCCACCGTTCCGCCCGAGCGGTTCCACGCCTTCACGCCATGTCCGGCGTGCGCCAGATTGCGCGCCATCGCGCGTCCCATCGCGCCAAGACCGATGATGCCGATTTCCATGAAATTGCCTCCTTGATCGAATCGATGTTGATAGGGAGCCTCTTTTCAGAGCGGCAGCACCCGCACGCGGCGCGGCGCGATCTCTGTGAAGCACGGCAGATCGGCCATCACCTCCGAAACTTCCGGCGATGCGAACGCCGCATCGACCGATGCTTCGTCGCGAAATTGGCATTCGCAGATCGCGAGCGTACCGGCCTGCTCCACTGCCGGAAAAAACGCAGCGACACCGGTCAAGCCGTAACGCGACCAGCGATGCATAACGAGCGGAAGGTGACGCTCGACGTAATAAGCGCGGTCGAAACGCGCGCCCGGTTCTCCTTCATACGTCACGTAAACCGCGACGGTGGAATCATTCGTCACCGTTTCCTCGAGATAAGCGGCCGCCATGCGCCGCACGATAGACTGCATTGACGATGCTTTCGTAGCCGGTGCATCGGCACAGGTTGCCGCTGATGGCGCGCCGTATTTCTTCCTGACTCGGCAACGGATTCTGCTTCAACAGATCCGCGGCCGCGACGATCATGCCGCTCGTGCAAAAGCCGCACTGGAATCCGTTCTCCGCGATAAACGCCTCTTTCAGCGTCTCAATTCCCTCGATGCCTTCGATCGTCCGCACATCGTTGCCCGAAATCGACGCCGCCAGGACGAGGCAAGCCTTTCTTACCTCGCCATCGATCAGCACTGTGCACGCCCCGCAATCGCCGGTCAGACAGCCGACGCGGGTCCCTTTTGCATCCAGCGCATCGCGGATCAACTCGACGAGCAACAGCCGCGAGTCTATGTCCGCGAAACGCGGCTCGCCATTGAGCGTGAGCCGCACCTGAATCGTTCCTTTCATGCCTTCGCTCCCGCGAGTAGCGTGCGCAAATGTCGCCTCACGACACCCGGCACGATGGCGCGACGGTAATCGCCGTCCGCTAGTTCATCGTTCCAGCCTTCGCCGACGAGATTGAGCGCCCTGCTTGCGGCCTGCTCGATGAGTGCATCGGGCGCGAGCAACGATCTCTCGTCGATCGTGAAGCGGTGATACGCCGGTCGGCGCCCTGCCGCACCGACCGCGAGCCGCACGCTCGCCTGCGTGCCACGATGCAACGAGCATGCGACGGTCACGATCGGCCACGAACTCGCGCTCGCCTTGTACTTCTGGTACTGGCAGGCGATGAGGGTCGCGTCGCGCGAGACGAGAATGCCCGTGAGGAATTCGTCCGCGCGCCGCGCGGTCCGAAACGCGTCGGCGAAAAAATCACACGCCGGCATGCAACGCTTTCCCTGGGACGAGTGCAACTCGAACACCGCCTCCATCGCCGCGAGACAGCCCGGCGCATCGGACGAAGGATTCGCAAAGCTCGCGGCTCCGCCGAGCGTTCCCTGATTGAGGATCGATGCGCCGCCCGTGACTTGGGCGGCCATCGCGGCGAGCAGCGGCGCATGGCTTGCGACGATCGGCGAGGCGAGCAGTTGCGCGTAGGTCGTCATCGCGCCGATACGCAGGTGCGTGCCGTCCAGCTCGATCGAATCCAGACCGAGCCCGCTCAAACCGATGAGATGCGCGGGCCGCACGAGGTTCGCCGACATCGACGGCACCAGCATCGTGCCGCCCCCCAGCACGGACGCGTCCTCACCGAAGCGAGCCAGCAAGTCTGCTGCTTCGTCGAGTTCCTTTGGCTGATGAAAATCGAAGCGATGCCCTATCACGCGAATCGCTCCCGCAGGGAAGCGATCACGCGCGCGGGTGTTGCCGGCACGTGCGCGAGGCACGCATCGTTACCCAGCGCGTTCGCCACGGCATTGCTGACGGCCGCAAGCGCGCCGCCGAGCCCCGATTCGCCCGCGCCCTTCATCCCGAGCGGATGAAACGGATTGAGCGTCACGCGATGCCCGACGCGGATCGGCGGAAGATCGTTCGCACGCGGTAGCAGGTAGCTCTTGAAGCGATCGGTGATCATGCGATTCTGCTCGTCCAACTTGATGAGTTCCCACAGCGCCACGCCGATGCCCATCACGATCGCACCCCTGAGTTGCGCTTCCACGAGCGCGGGGTTGATCATCGCGCCGCAGTCATGCACCACGGCATAGTCGAGGAGCTTGCTGTTGCCGGTGGCCATGTCGAGTTCGAGCGCGACGGCATGCACGGAATACGAGAACGTCGGGTAAGTGGCGATGCGGCCTTGCGCGTCCGGCTCCACGCGTACATTCTTCGGCGCGAAGCTGCGCGTCACTTCGAGCGGAAGGGTCACGCCCGCAGCCACGGTGAACGGACGCAGGTGGGCGCCGAGTGCGAGTTCTGCCACGGCGATCTGCGCGCCGTTCGACTGGCGGCGCGCATGCCCGTCGCGCAACACGATGTCGTCGGCCGTTCCGCCGAGCATATTGGCGGCGCACTGCGCAAGCCGGTCACGCAGTTCCCGCGCGGCGAGGTACGCAGCCGTGCCGCCATACATGAGCGCACGGCTGCTGGCGTTGCCGGTGCCGAGCGGCGTCACGTCGGTATCGCCTTCGATGATGCTCACCTGGTCGGCGCGCAAGCCGAGTTCGCCCGCGACCATCTGCGCGATGCCGGTGTCGCTACCGCTGCCGGGTGACGTCACGCCTGTCAGCACCTGCACGTCGCCCGACGGCATCATGCGTACCGTGGACGTCTCGTAGCCGTTGGGAAAATTTCCCGGCCGCGCGCCGCCCTCCGGCGTGAGTTCGAACGCAACGCCGATCCCGATGCGACACTCCGAATCGCGCGCGGCGCGCGCCCGTGCCTGCCATCGCGGGTAGTCGAACATCGTGAGCAACTGCTCGAGGCCGCCCGGATAGTCGCCGCTATCCACGTTCAGGCCGGATGGCAGGAGGCGCGGCAAGGCTTCGCGCGCGACGAGGTTGCGGCGGCGCAGTTCGACCGGATCCATGCCGGTCTGTTGCGCGAGCAGATCGATCGCGCGTTCGAGCACGAGATTGCCGATCTCCTTGCCGTAACCACGTATGGCTTGCCACGGCGGCTGGTTGGTCATGGCCAGCGAGCACTCGACGTCGCAATGCTCGATCGTGTAGACGGTCGGAAACACCGCCGGCGTGACGAGCGCCATCGCCCAGCTATGACCGGCGCCGATGATCCCGACGTCGACTAGTATGCGATCACGCCAGGCGATCAGCCTGCCGTTCTCATCCGCGGCAATCTCGAAGCTGTGATGCTGTGACCGCGCGCCCGCGAGCAAGGTCTCTCGCCGTTCCTCGATCCATGCCACCGGGCGCTTCGTGAGCCGGCTGAAGAGCGCGACCAGCACTTCCTCCGGATGCCCCGCCATCTTGAGCCCGAACGTGCCGCCGATACGCGGCGCGATCACGCGCACCTGCGACTCCTTCACGCGCAGCGCGGCAGCGATCAGCCAGCGGCTCGTATGGGGATTCTGGAACGTGCCAGTGAGCGCGTAACGCTCGCCGCGCGCATCCCACTCGGCGACATAGCAGAGCGTTTCCATCGGCGCGCTCGTCGACGAGCCGATTGTCAGTTCACCTCGCGCGACGTGTGCCGCCCGCGCGAACGCGGCATCCGCGTCACCTGAGCGGATGCGGTCGTGCACGAGCAGATTCGTGTCCCAGCCGGGCTGGACGATCGGCGCACCGTCGCGCAATGCGTCACGCGCGCTCACGGTCGGCGCGCGCACTTCGTATTCGATGCGAATCTTCGCGAGCGCCGCCTGGGCATCGTGAACCGAAGTCGCCACGAGCGCCGCCACGGGTTGACCGAAGTAGGTCGCCTCTTCGAGCGCGAGGCAGCGGCTCTGCAGGGGACCGCGCGCGCCTTTCGCGGGCAGGTCCATCGCCGGCGGCATCGCATCGCTGAAGAGGGCCGCTTCCTCGCCCGTCAGGCCGGCGACAACGCCGGGCATCGCCAGCGCTTCGGACAGGTCGATCGACACGATCCTCGCGCACGCGTGCGCGCTGCGCAGTATGGCGAGATGGAGGGCATCTCGAGGAATGAGGTCAGCGCTGTAGTCGACACGTCCCGAGACGAAGCGCGCGCCATCCAGTCGCGCCACGCTTTCCCCGAGCAGGCTCCCCGGCGATGCATCCTTGAAGGTCTGTTCCATGTTTGCCGCGTGCGGGCCCGATTGCGCAGCCTCGACGTTCGTTGGTTGATTATGCATTCGACTGACGGCCGGTACGCATGCAAAGCATCGCGCATGCACCCAGTGCAAGCAGCGTGGTCATCAGATAAAGCCCACTGCTCAGCGTGCCGCTCAATGTCTTGAGCCAGCCCATTGCGAACGGACTGGCGAAGCCGCCTAGCAGGCCGAGGCTGTTGACGAAGGCGATTGCGGCAGCAGCCACGGACGAGCCCGCGAAATAGTCGGATGCGAGCGACCACAGCAGCGGAAGTGTGACGAACACCGTGGTCGATGCGATCGTCAGCAGCACGATGGTCGCAGTCAGATCATGCGCCATAAGCGGCAGCAGCGAAAGCGCAATCGCCCCTGCGAAGGCGGCCAGCGCGCCATGCCAGCGACGCTCGAGCAGCCGGTCCGAGTTGCGGCAGATCAGCACCATGCCCACGGCCGCGATACCGTAGGGAATCGCCGACAGCCAGCCGACACGCTCCACGCTCGTCGCGCCCGCGCTCCTGAGCACCGTCGGCAACCAGAAGCTCAGCGCATACGTGCCGCAGATGAAGGTGAAATACGCGAAGCTTATAAGGTACACCTTGGGATCGGCTATCACCTGCCGCAACTGTCCGGTATGCTTCGGCTCCGCGTCGCTGCCTTCGGCACGCAAGGCATGGCGCAAAGCGTCACGCTCCGATTCGGTCAGCCATTTTGCACGCCCGATGTCGTCCGACAGCGTGAACCACGTCACGATGCCGAGCAGCACCGCAGGAGCAGCTTCAACGATATAGAGCCACTGCCAGCCCGCGAGACCCGCGACGCCGCCGAGCCGCGACATCGCCCAGCCCGACACCGGTCCGCCGATCGCCCCTGCGATCGGAAAGCCCGTCATGAAGAGCCCGAGAATCTGGCCGCGGCGATGACGCGGAAACCACTGGCTCAAGTAGTACACGACGCCCGGAAAGAAGCCGGCCTCGAACACGCCGAGCAGAAAACGCAGCCCGTAGAACGCGGTCGGGCTCGATACCGTCGCCATCGCGCAGCCGGTGATGCCCCACAGAACCATGATGCGCGTGATGGTCTTGCGTGCGCCGATGCGTTGCAAGAGCAGATTGCTCGGCACCTCGAACAAAAAATAGCCGATGAAGAAAATGCCGGCGCCCAGACCGTACACCGCATCGCTGAAGCCGAGCGCGTCCTGCATCTGAAGCTTGGCGAAGCCGACGTTGATGCGGTCCAGATACGCGACCACGTAGCACACGATCAGCAGCGGCACGAGCCGCAGCGCGACCTTGAAATACAGCGCACGTTGCGTGTCCATTTGGGGCGTCGCCGGGGCGGGCGAGTTGGTATCGAGAGCGATTTTGCGTGACATGATGACCCTCTCAATGTTGGTGGACGGAACGGCATACGAACGACGGAAAGCGTCTCATGAAGCTGTCTCCTTGAACCTCGGACATGCTGATGGTCCGGCGGCATCTGTTCTTTGTCAGGGCGTACCCGCAGGCGGCGGATCGCTCGGACCAAAAACTGATCGATCGAACAGTCAGCACAGTAACGGATGGGCAAACACCCGGTCAACCGGAAGCGGGACCGGAATTTCCCTTGTTGACTGATCGATCAGTCAGGGCTAGTATCGGCGCTTGATTACCTTGCGCGGATGCATGCCAACGCCATCGGCGGCGTGCGCCGGCGCGATTTCCAACGTTGAGCAGAGGACAGAGCCGTGAGCAACTTCGACGAATACGCAGACAAGTTCGAGACCATCCGCATGACGCGCACCGACGGCGTACTGGAGATGCACTTTCACACACACGGCGGGCCGCTCGTGTGGAATCTGACGGCACACCGCGAGTTCGAGCAGGCGTTTCTCGACGTCGGCCGAGACCGGGAAAACGACGTCGTGATCATGACCGGCACGGGCGATGCGTTCAGCGGGCCGTCCATCGCGCCGGGCATGCACCAGAACCGCAATTCGATGACACCCACGATCTACGATCCGATCTACTGGGAAGCGAAGCATCTGCTCATCAACCTGCTCAATATCGAAGCGCCGGTGATCAGCATCATCAACGGGCCGGCCGTGCGGCACGCGGAGCTTCCACTGCTGGGCGACATCGTGCTGGCATCGGACACTGCGACGATCCAGGACACCGCGCACTTCCAGGGCGGCATGGTGCCGGGCGATGGCATGCATCTGATCATGCCGCTGCTCATGGGCCGAGCGCGCGGCCACTACTTTCTGCTGACGGGCCAGAGCATCTCAGCCACCGAGGCGCTGGAGATGGGCCTCGTCAACGAAGTGCTGCCGCCGGCAGACCTGCTGCCGCGGGCTCGCGAACTCGCCCGGTCGATGCTCAAGCAACCGCGTCTCGTAAGACGCTATACACGCACCTGCCTGAATCAGGAACTGAAAGCTCGCCTGCACGACGTCCTGGGTTACGGACTCGCGCTCGAAGGCATCGCCCGCATGAAGGAGCCGGCCGTCTGAGCGGACGGATCGGATTCGTCGATATGGATATCAACATCAGGATCAAGGAGGCAACATGACTGTCAGCAGCATCACGAGACCTATCGATATGGTGGGTTCGGTCATCGACGTGATCGATTCCACACCCAATGTGCTGGGCGAATCGATCATCTGGGATGAGAAAACGCAACTGCTCTGGTGGGTAGATGGCATCGGGCAGGCAATCCATCGCCTCGACATTTCAAGCGGCGCCAAGAAAAGCTGGCCGATGCAGGAAGAAATCGGCAGCATCGGTCTGCGCGCGAAGGGCGGCCTGATCGTGGGGATGCGCTCGGGCTTCTACTTTTTCTCGCCCGAAACCGGCGAGCTGACCGAAGTGGCGCGTCCCGACGCCGAGCGGCCGAAGAACCGCTTCAACGACGGCAAATGCGATCGTCACGGCCGTTACTGGTCTGGCACCGTGGAAGCAGCCGCCTACACGCCGCGCGGACGTCTGTTCCGTCTCGATCCCGATCTGAAGCCGCATCTGATCATGGAAGGCATCACCTGCATCAACGGCATCAGCTTCAGTCCCGATAACCGGCTCATGTACATGACCGATTCGTTCAGCTGCCAGATCGACGTGTTCGACTACGATTCGGTCGATGGCGCCATCTACAACCGCCGCAAGTTCGCGGAAGTTCCGCTCGGGCGCGGCATCTGCGACGGCTCGACCGTCGATGCCGACGGCTGTTTCTGGAGCGCGAACATGGATGGCTGGTGCGTCACGCGCTATGACCCGCGCGGGAGAATCGACATGGTCGTCAATCTGCCGGTGCGACGCGTGAGCAGCTTGTGCTTCGGCGGTCCGGACCTCGACACCCTCTTCATCACGACGGCGCGCCGGCGGATGAGCGAGAAGGAACTCGCGCAGCAGCCGCTCGCGGGCAACGTGCTCGCGGTGCGGCCCGGCGTCAAGGGTCTGCCGGAGCCGGAGTTTCTCGGATAAGGGCGTGCGCGGTCCGGTCATCGCGTTGCAGGTGGCGACGCGGCCCGGATCGTCTCGCCCGCGTCGCGCGAGGATCACGATATACTGACTGATCGATCGAATAGTACCGCCATGGAGCTTGCGGAGATGAGAACACAACGCGAAAAGAAGGAGTCCGCACACGCCGGCAACGGTGCTCAGGAACCCGACCGCGCGCCGGGTACGCGCTTATCCGCGATCCTGAATGCGGCCGAGCGCGTGTTCGGCGAGCATGGCTACGCCGGAGCGAGCATGCGAAACATCGCGGACGAAGCGGGCGTCGCGCAGGCGCTCGTGCACTACCACTACGCGACCAAGGACAAGCTCTACGAGGCCGTATTCGAGCGGCGCTCGTCAGCGATCAATCAACACCGTAGCAAGTTGCTCGACGACCTGTTTGCGAGGGAACGCAAGGCCACCGTCGAAGACGTGCTGACGATCGCCTTCACGCCGCTGTCGGAGATTTTTCATGGGGAGGATGCCGTTAATCTGGCGCTTTACGTGCAGCTGGTGGCGTCCGTGAGTCTAGGCAGCGACGAGCGCTCCCGGCGCATTCGTGAAACCTACTATGACCCGATTGCGGAGCGAATCATCGACGCCCTACATACGGTCGTGCCTGGCATCGCACGCGAGCAGGCGGTGTGGGCGTATCTTTTCTCTGTCGGAGCGCGGCAGCAGGCCCATGCACTCAATGGCCGGGCGATGCGACTAGGCGCACAGGACCGCGAAAAAAAGTCGACAGCGCATTATGCGGACCTCGTTCGCTTCGCGGCTGCGGGCATTCGTGCGCTGGTGCGCAACGAGACGGATCTCGCAGCGTTATCGAAGGGTCCCGAAGGCCGTGTCACCAAACCTCCAAGCAACCGAAAGCCTTCGCCATCGCGTACCCACTGAGTTGCACAATGCGCCGTTCAAGCGATGCGGCTTGATCACACGGCCGCCGGACGTTGACTCTAATTGGAAGAGCCAATTGATCCGCGGATTGTTACGGATGCCTTTTCGGAGTTGGGCGAGGTTACTCGACGTACATCGAGCCACTCGGGCCGGTGGCCGCCCGGTCTTGCTGTTGGCCCAGGGCGACTCGACGATCTGCACCAGTGCCTTGCATGGCACCAAGCGCTTCATCTCGTCGAGGGAACTCGCGCTTGCCCGTCTTTCTCGTCGACAGGCAATGCTAAGCTGATCTGCTTCCGGACTAAGTCTTGCCGACCTCCTTAGGCATCGGCTGGTCCACTGCGGCATCCCAGATTCCCATCGCGTCGGTCACGGCCTTCTCGATGACGGCATGCCGGACACGATCGCGGGCGAGCACAGACAATCCCTGGAAAAAGCAGTCGAACGCGATGGACAGCGATGCCGGATCGGTGCTGCTGCGCAGTTCCCCACTCTTGATGCCCCGTACTACGCAGGCGCGGAAGCCAGCGCGCGTGCGACTGCGCACGTCACGAAGCAACTGGGTGACGGCTTCACTGCCGGTGGAACTGGCCCCGACAACGCCCAGCGCGACCATACAGCCTTTCGGGTGGCCGCTCTCAGTCTGCATTTTTGCCGACCGTAGCAGCGCAAGGAACACGCCCTCCCGTGGCGGAAGCGACGTGTCATGGAGACTGCGCGTCACCTTGCCATAAATCTCCATGTATCGCTCCAGCGCCTCCTTGTACAGCGCCTCCTTGGACTCAAAGGCCGCATAGAAGCTGGGCGCGGAGATGCCCCCGCCGATCGCCGCTTTCAGCTGCGACAAAGACGTCGATTCATAGCCATGTTCCCAGAACAGGTGCATCGCCGAAATGATCGCCGCATCGCGGTCGAACGTGCGTGGCCGACCCCGCTGAACCATGAACATCTCCGCAGTCAAAAATTTAGATACTAGTCGATACACAATCTCTGGGCAAGTCGCGACTTACAACCTCCCGCGCATGGCACCGGGCCGTTCAAGAGGGCAGTTGACACGGCCTTCCAAGCTCCTCTATATTTGTACCACTCGGTATGTAAAGCCAGAGCAGCGCGAGGCCACGACACGAACCCCGCATTTTTTTTCGCTATTTGTGTACCAATCGGTACGTAAAAACCAATGTCCAAAGAACTCGAAGCACGCCTTGACGCCATCGAAAGCCGCTTCGCCATCGATGCGCTGATCGCTAACTACGCCGAGGCGTTCGACACCATGAACATCGAACTGCTGGCCACTCTCTGGCATCCCGAATCGAGACTGCTCCTGGGCGCAAATGGCAACTCCGACGGCCTGGAGGCCATCCTGGCGCAAGCACGCATCAACATGAAGCGCATGCCACATATGCATCACTGGATGGCGAATGCGCTGATCACGGTGGACGGTGACAACGGCCACGGGCTAGTGGCGGCGGACTGTCTTTTTTACGACGTCGATCAGGGCACGCTCCAAGTGAGCGGCCAATACCGCGACGTCTATCAGCGACGCGACGGCCGCTGGGCATTCCTGGAGCGCACCTTCACCATGCACTACGCCACGCCGCTCCAGAACTGGCACCCCATCACGGGAACGGAACGCTTCGGCCGTCCGGCCTGACGCGGTCCGCCGCCGCCAAAACCTATGCATACGACAACCTCTTCCACGCGTCGATGGTCGGCGTTCGCGGTGTTGCTGGTGGGAGCATTTCTGCCTCCGCTGGACTTCTTCATCGTGAACGTCGCCCTGCCGTCCATCCAAAGCACCCTCCACACGAGCGCCGCAGAGCTGCAACTCGTCATTTCCGGATACGCCGCGGCCTACGCGGTCTTCCTTATCACAGGAGGACGGCTAGGCGATCTCTTCGGCCGGCGGAGGATCTTCCTGATCGGCGTCACGGGCTTCGGACTGACATCGGTGATCTGCGGCCTCGCATCGTCACCCGCCATACTGATTTTCGGGCGCGTGCTGCAGGGCGTGAGCGCCGCCGCCATGGCGCCGCAAGGGCTGGCCTCCATTCACGCCTTGTTCCCAGAGAAGGAGCGCGCGCGCGCTTTGGGCCTCTACGGCGCCGCGGTGGGACTGGCCGCCGTAGCCGCGCAGGCGCTCGGAGGTGCGTTGATCTCTGCGGACATCTTTCACCTGGAGTGGCGCGTCGTCTTTCTCATCAACTTGCCAGTCGTCGCCGCCGTCCTGATCTTCGGGCTGCCGTTGCTACCCGACGTCCGCGGTGACAGCCCGGCACCCGTAGACCGGATCGGGGTGCTACTCTGCGCGCTCACGCTGGGCTTGCTCATCGTGCCGCTGGTCGAAGGGCGGGAGCTGGATTGGCCGTGGTGGGCCTGCGCAATGCTGTTCGCGTGCCCCGTCGCTGGAGTAGGCTTTTGCCGATACGAGGCGGCCTACGCCCGCCGAGGCGGCGTGCCCCTGATCAGCATGGAGCTGATCCGGAGGCCTGGCCTGATGAGCGGGCTTACGGGCGTCCTCTTCTTTTATGTCGTCTCTGCTTTTTTCCTGACGTTCTCCGTCTACCTCCAGGCGGCACTTGGAATGAGCCCACTCGAGACAGGGCTGGTTTTCCTGCCGTTCGGGGTCGGCGCCTTCATCGGGCCGCTGACGACTCCGCTGGCGATCCGCCTCTTCGGCGACCGCGTCCCCGCCGTCGGCATGATGCTCGAGGTCGCCGGCTGCATACTCCTCGCCGCCCTCGTGGCCGGCGCGCCCGGACAGATGCCGGCTCAGTTTCCGTTGATCGGAGCGGTAGCACTCCTGGGATTCGGTCAGGGCTGGGCGCTGCCGACGCTGGTGCGCTCGGTTATCAATCGCGCACCGGCGACCGGTTCCGGGATGATCGCGGGCATCACGAATTCGGCGTTGCAAATCAGCGCAGCACTGGGTGCCGCGGTCATCGGCGGCGTCTTTTTCAGTGTCGCAGGGACTTCACCGGATCCGCTGACCTTGGCCAGGGCACTGGTCGTCGCAATGGTGTGCGTCGGCGGCAGTCTGGCCGTTTCCGCCGTCCTGTCTATCGTCGCTTCAAGATCGAGCCATCATGCCGCTGCAAGGACCGCCGCTCGTTGAGCCCAGCCCGCCATCACTCGCGGCAACGAGAACATCGATGCTCGTTCCCCCGGCATGCACGGCAATCCAATTGCGAGCCGCACGGGCCGAGCGCCGCAGGGCGTGCTCCGCGTCGACCTTGCCGGATGCAGGCCCTTGGACATGCGGGCGGAGATTGAACAGTTGGGGATCGTCGACTTGAGATGGATGCCCGCCTGCTGACACGCTTGCGCGATCCCCGCGTGCCACCAGACGCGAAGAAGCTTGTCGCGTGTCGGCGAACCGTCGGCCACGCGATTTGCGTTGCCCGGTCAGCCGCTCCGCTACCGAACCACGCGGCTGCGCTGCGCCTGCGCTTCCTTGAGAAGGTGGTAGGACGCGTAGTACTTATAGATGTTTCGCACATATGTGGTCGTCTCGACGCCGATCTTCTCGGCCACCACGATCTCCACGTTGTTGAACCAGACATCGGAGTTGAGTCCGCGGGCGGCAGCCTCCTTGCGCATCTTCGCGATGTTTCCCGGTCCGGCGTTATAGCTGGCAAAGGCGAATAGCGGCCGGTCCACCTCGGAAAAATGGGCATCCCGGAAGTAGCGGGTCATCAGTTGATCAAGATACTTCGCGCCGGCATGAATGTTCGACTGCGTAACCTTGATGTCCCCAACGTTGAGTTCCTTCCCTGTGGCCGGCATCAGTTGCATGATGCCGACCGCGCCCACCCGACTCTTCGCATCCTGATTGAGCTGCGATTCCTGAAACCCTTGGGCGGCGAGCATCAGTGGATCAAAATTGTATTGCTGGCCATACTTCTCAAAATACGCCACCGTCTGTCTGAAACGTTTGAGCTCGGCACTCTCCGTGTTGTTGTGAATCTGCTTCGCACCCTGCACGTACTGCTTGAGGCGGATCTCCGCTACGCTTTGCTTCCTGATGAACTTCTCATAGAAGTCGCCGATCACCGCCTTTAACTGGGGGCTATTCTTGCGAATGGCCCAGCCGACGACGCCGCCCTCCCGCACCGCCATGTTCTCGTGCACCTTGACGTTCGGCAGCATCTGCGCCCACATGCGCGCCTTCCAGTCATCGACGACCAGGATCTGAAGCAGGCCCACGTTCAGCATCTCCATCGCGTCTTCGTCCTCGAGCGCGTCCGGTAGCAGCACGATTCGCATCGGTGGCTTGCCCGCCTGCCGGAAGCGGTTGTTCAGTGCGATCAGGCTTTCGTAATAGCTGCTATGGCGGCGAACGTCGACGGTCTTGCCCTTCAGGTCACCGAGGGTGGAGAGCGCGGGTGACTTCGGACCGGTCAGAACGAGTTCACGCGTCAGCTTGAGCGCGTGTGCGCTAACAAAGTCGGACTGTTTCAGGCGATCCTCAGTCACCGTCAGATTGCCGGCCGCGATATCGCCGATGCCTTCCGCGAGCCCGGGCAATAGCCGGTCGCGTGTTGTCGGGATCATGATGACTGTGAACGGGCGCTTGCCGAGGCGATCTGCATAGGTCTTGTTGACGAATCGTTCAAAGTCACGCACGGTATCCGCGGTCACCCCACGCTCGTGTCCGCGATCATTGAAGTACAGCGTGCGGCTAAAGGGAACGAGAACTCGAATCATGCGACGCTCGAGCATCGCGTCGAAGTCGCCGCGCCAAGGCTTGTTGGTCAGATCGATGCGGCGCGTCTCACTTGCAGGAATCGGCACGGACGCTGTCGGTGATGCTGACGCCGATGATGGCGCGGAAGCCGGCTGAACCGCGGCGCAAAGCGCGCTCCATAAGCCGAGCGAAGCTCCAAACAAGACTGAAAGCAGCCACGCACGAGCGAAACGCATCATACACACCGAACTTTTCGTTTTCAGCGTTGCGCCCGGCCCATTTGGACCATCGTTGCACGGACGCAATCATCTGAGCTTTCGAGGTTTTTTGCGTGCCCGCCCCCTCGACTCTTACAGCATAGTTGCGCATGAAAACGGTTCAAGCCTTCAGCGTGACAACAGGCTTCTGTCGGAGGTGTCACCGATCGGCAAGGTCGCAAAGTTGCCAGAGGCGTTTCTGGGGCTGAGCGTCGAGAAGCCCTTCGGCGGCCAGTAGGCCGGGGCACGGGTCAACAGTGCAGCGCATCATCCGGCCTTCGGATAAGGCCGTAGATGGCCGGCAAGCGCCCGCTCACCGGCCAACAGTTATCAGACTTCGGTTTGTTCGGCCATCTCGAGCGCGTCGTCCACCTCGATATCAAGGTATCGAACCGTGCTCTCAAGCTTGGTATCCAAGAGCAACTGAACCGCGCGCAGGTTCTTGGTGCGTCGATATATCAGGGCTGCCTTCGTGCGGCGCATCGTGGAGTGCCATACGCGGCGTCATCCAGTCCGATTGATGCGACCCAGCGATGCACGATGCGTGCAGGCTGGCGCGTGGACACATGTGCTGACACGTGCAGGCGACTGGGAAACAGAAAGTCGGCGGGCTTCAGCGCCCGTGCCGAGATCCAGGACGCGACACGTTGGAAGACATCTACAGCCTCGTTCGAATCGCCCATATTTCCCGAAGCTTCAACGGAGGTTTCTGGCCGGTCAACCTCCCCTGATTCCATGGCACCCGGCGAGCGCCGGAAGAAGTAAGCGTTTCCATGACAATCTCCTCTTCGACGAAGGGAGATTGATTGTGCACTTGGCGAAGTGGGCGATTTTCGACCCAACTCCGCCACTCGTTACTTTCCATCGTCAGCGTCTCGTAGCGGCGAACTTAAGTCATTCGGGCGTCGACTCGTCGCTGGTGCTAAGTCAAGGCTGACCGAAAGCAACGTTATGAGTAAGACGCTTGCGAGCGTTCCAAGCTACCTTGCTTCCAACTCATCAAGCGCGGCTCCGCTTCTTTCGCTCCCGCGGCTCCGCGCCGGTGTCCACCGGAGTGAACGGTGCCTGAAATCGACTCACGAGGAAATCAATGAAGGCGCGCGCCCGGGCTGTTTGATTCTTCTGCCTCGGGTAATAGACGAATAAGTCGGCCGACGGTAGAACCGTGTTAGGCAGCACAAGTTGGAGACGCCCGCTCTGCACATACTTGGCTAGGTCCCATTCAGATCGTATCAATATCCCGTGTCCTTCAAGCGCCCATCGAAGTACGATGTCGCCGTCGTTACTGGACAAGGCCCCTTTAACCTTGATGGCCTCGGTGTGGTCATTCACGATATAGCGCCAGACGCCATACGCGTCGTCATTCTGGCGGTGGATGATGCAACGATGCTGGGCTAGATCTTCGACGCGCTCGGGTGTGCCGTACTTCTCAAGGTATTTTGGCGAGGCACAAAGAAAGCGGCGATTGCTCATAATCCTTCGCGCGCTCAAGCGAGTGTCTGGAAGTTCGCCGAATCGTATCGCCATATCGAACGCGCCATCAACAAGATCGACTGGACGATCCGTGACCTCAAACTGAATTTCGACGCTGGGAAAGCGTTTTGCGAATTCCGAGACCAACGGCGCGATTGTTGTCCGGCCAAAGCCTAGCGTCGCATTGACGCGCAAAAGCCCTTGAGGATCGCCTTTCGTTCCTGAGATTGCTTCCTCCATCTCCCGGACCTGCCCAACGATCTGCGTTGCGTAGCGAAGGTAAGTTTCGCCTTCAGGCGTGAGACTCACGCTCCGCGTTGTTCGATTGACCAGTCGTACACCGAGTCGCTGTTCAATGACGCCAAGCCTCTTCGTCGCAGCTGGCGGCGACAGATCGAGCGCTCGGGCGGCACCGGACATGCTCCTGAGTTTCGCCAGAAGAATAAAAAACTCGAAATCTGTCGCTGTCTGCGTTTCCGTATTCACTGAAATTGAAAAGTGATATGAACAGAAGTGCAGTTTAGCAGCCTTTTTCGCGGTTAAGCTACGTCCCATGTTGCAGCCAATGAGTCGCAACAATCTCGTAAAACTCTGGAGACGAAGCCGTGAGAATCGTTGAAATTCGCGAAAAGACCGTTCCGATCAGTTCCCCGATCCGTAATGCCTATATTGACTTCAGCAAGATGACGCTGAGTCTGGTCGCCGTCATCACCGACGTGATTCGGGACGGCAAGCCGGTGGTCGGCTACGGCTTCAACTCCAACGGCCGGTACGGGCAGGGCAAGCTCATGCGTGAGCGGTTCATCCCTCGTATCCTCGAAGCCGATCCCGCCTCGCTGGTCAATGACGCTGGCGCTAACCTCGATCCCCACAAGATCTGGGCGACGATGTTCACCAACGAAAAGCCCGGTGGTCACGGCGAACGTTCGGTCGCAATTGGGACCATCGATATGGCGATCTGGGATGCGGTGGCGAAGATCGAAGGCAAGCCGCTCTTCCAATTGCTGGCGGAACGCTACGGCAACGGCCAACCGGATCGCAAGATTTTCGTGTATGCGGCAGGCGGTTATTACTATCCGGGCCAGGACCACGAGAAGCTGAAAGACGAGATCCGCAGCTATATCGACCGCGGCTACACCGTGGTGAAGAAGAAGATCGGCGGTGCATCGCTCGATGAAGATCTTCGCCGCATCGACTCGATTCTCAGCGTGCTTCAAGACGGCCAGAAGCTTGCCGTCGACGCCAACGGTCGCTTCGATTTGGACACAGCAATCCAGTACGCGAAGGCGCTCTCGCAATACGACCTGTTCTGGTACGAGGAACCGGGCGATCCGCTCGACTTTGAGCTGCAAGCCACGCTGCGGAACTACTACGACAAGCCGATGGCGACGGGCGAAGACCTGTTCTCGATGCAGGACGCGCGTAACTTGATCCGCTATGGCGGCATGCGTCCCGACCGCGACTGGCTGCAATTTGACTGCGCGCTGAGCTACGGCCTGGTGGAGTATCTGCGCACGTTGGACATGCTGCGTCAACACGGCTGGTCGCCGAGCCGCTGCATCCCCCACGGCGGTCACCAGATGTCACTGAACATCGCCGCTGGCCTCGGCTTAGGCGGAAACGAGTCGTATCCGGACCTGTTCCAACCGTACGGCGGCTTCCCCGACGGAGTCAAGGTCGAAAACGGCTACATCACGATGCCGGACCTGCCGGGTATCGGCTTCGAGGGTAAGTCGGATCTCATCGCCGAGATGCGCAAACTCTCGGACTAAACACTCAGCGGTATCAAGGCATCGACGGTTCTCGTCGATGCCGCGCCTATAAAAACACAAACACAGGCGACACGCGGCCGTGCTCACCACAGCGGACTATCTCGCTGTGGCTGCTCGTTCGCACTCCACAAAAAAGACGCCAGTCATAGGAGACAGACATGCTGGTATCGAAAGTTAGGAAGACGCTCTCGAAGCTCTATGTGCAGGTTATTATCGGGATCATCGCCGGTATTCTGCTGGGCCACTTTTATCCGGACATTGGTTCTCAACTCAAGCCCCTTGGAGACTTGTTCATCAAGTTGATCCGAATGCTGCTCGCACCGATCATCTTCGCGTCGGTCGTGGTTGGCATTGCCCGCATGAACGATCTTCATGAGGCGGGCCGCGTTGGGGTTAAGGCCGTGCTGTACTTCGAAGTCGCATCGACGATCGCACTCCTCGTCGGGATGGTTGTCGTGAATGTCTTCAAGCCTGGTGTCGGCATGAACGTCGATCCGTCGCACATCGACGGGTCTGCGATCTCAACCTACACGACTGCAGCGAAGCAACATGGCATGCTCGACTTTTTCATGAGCATTGTGCCGAACAGCATCGTTGGCGCGTTCGCCAACGGCGAGATACTGCCCATCATTTTCTTCTCGCTGCTGCTTGCCATTTCTCTTGCCAAGTTGGGGCCTCGGACTGCACCGTTTGTCGACATGCTCGACATGTTCCTTCAGGGCATGTTCGGTGTGGTGCGGATTGTCATGTACGTCGCACCTATCGGGGCGTTCGGCGGCATGGCCTTCACCATAGCAAAGTACGGCATCGGCACATTGGCTTCCTTTGGCCAATTGATGTTGTGCCTCTATCTGACGTCGATCTTCTTCGTGGTTGTGATCCTCGGCCTTGTCATGAGGATGTGCGGACTGTCGCTCTTTAAATTCCTTCGCTACATCAAGGACGAGATCCTGATCACGCTCGGCACGGCCTCCACGGAAGCGGTACTTCCGCAGATGCTGATCAAGATGGAACGGATGGGCTGCTCGCGACCGGTTGTTGGAATGGTGCTGCCGACCGGCTACACCTTCAATGCTGACGGAACGGCAATTTATCTCACGATGGCGGCCCTGTTCATCGCGCAGGCGATGAATGTGCATCTGACGATCTGGGATCAGTTGCTTGTGCTTGGTGTGCTACTGCTCACCTCGAAAGGCTCAGCGGGGGTCGCGGGTGCTGGATTCGTTGCACTGGCTGCCACGCTCGCGTCGATGCACAAAATACCGGTCGAAGGTTTGGTCTTGCTTCTCGGCGTTGATCGCTTTCTCAACGAAGCTCGGGCGGTGACCAACCTGATCGGCAACGGTGTTGCAACTGTGGTGGTCGCGCGCTGGGAAGGACAGCTCGATATGAACACTGCGCGTGCGGTGCTCAATCGTACGAACGTAGACGAATTCGAAGAGCTGCAGCCGATCGACCATCCCGCCATTGCATTCCCATCGACCGGTGATGCGTCCGGGCGATCGAACGCTCATTGAGCCTCCACAACATCCTTGTGCAAATTGGCAGTGGCCCTTAGGCGACTGCCAACTTCTTTTTTAGAGCATTGCCGAAATGACCACGCAAACGGACAAAGAAGGTTTTCGCGAAGCCGCGCTCAATTATCATGAGTTTCCGACGCCGGGAAAGCTCGCTGTCGTGCCGACCAAGCAAATGATCAATCAGCGCGACCTCTCGCTCGCGTACTCGCCGGGCGTCGCGTTCGCGTGCGAGGCGATTGTCGAGAATCCGCTGAACGCCGCGCGCTTCACTGCGCGCAGCAACCTGGTGGGCGTCGTGTCGAACGGCACAGCCGTGCTCGGACTCGGCAATATCGGGCCGTTAGCCTCCAAGCCGGTGATGGAAGGCAAGGCCGTGCTCTTCAAGAAGTTCGCCGGTATCGACGTGTTCGATATCGAGCTGAACGAAAGCGATCCGCACAAGCTCGTCGATGTGATCGCCGCGCTCGAACCGACCTTCGGCGGCATCAATCTGGAAGACATCAA
>NZ_JALQDI010000078.1:0-820 GCF_023631305.1 Caballeronia sp. INML3B | reverse complement strand
TACAAGCGTTGCAATCTGGCTGTTACCGCTGCCGCACAGGAGGTCGCCTTCCCAGTGCCCCGGAACGGCGCGGTCCTCAACCTTAGCGGGACGTTCACTGATCGAAACAGCATCGCGGATACGACCATGATCCTCGGTCTTCTGCGTGTGATGACGTGAGCGACGCATGGCACGGGTGCGCCGCAGGTGCTCCAGCAGCTCTTTTTTCAGCGCGCCGCGTGCTTGAATAAAGAGCGTCCGATAGATCGTTTCGTGAGACACGTGGAAACCCTCGTTGCCCGGCCATGTTCGCTTTAGCCATCCGGCGACCTGCTGCGGCGACCATTCCAGTTGCAGCTTTGCCGCCACGATTTTTGCCAGCGCCGGTGTCGCGACCAGCTTGCACGGCTTCGGGCGCAGCGCCCGCTGCCAGGCAAGCTCATCGCCGAAGTCGGCCCGATAGCCTTTCTCGCCGCTGTTGCGCTTGATCTCGCGGCAGACCGTAGACGGCGCTCGCGACAGGCGCCGTGCGATCGATTGGATCGAATCATCCGCTGCGAGACCTCTTGAGATTTCTTCGCGCTCGGCAAGCGTGAGCGACCGCTTCGATCGCCGTCGCGGTGGAGGCTGGATTCCTCCAGTTTGCGCCAGTATTCCCGCTACGGATGAATGGTTACGATCGAATAGCTGCGCAATATGCTGCAGCGACTCGCCCGCACGCCAGCGCTCCCACATCAACGCCTTCTGACTCTCACTGTAATAGATTCGGCGTCTCTGTTTCATCGCAACACTCCCGCCGCATAATAGCGTTATTGTGTTGCATCGACCGGTTGAATCCGCC
>NZ_JALQDI010000077.1:0-236379 GCF_023631305.1 Caballeronia sp. INML3B | reverse complement strand
GGCGCGGACGACACCGGCGCGGCGGGCGCGGCGGACGTGGACTGTGCATCGGCTTGCATCGCCGCCAGTTCGCCGCCGTCCTCGACCAGCGCCTGAATGCGCGCGCGATAGTGCTCGAAGGACAGCGGCGCGGCGTCCATCGATTCCCACTCGGCCATCAGATGCGATACGTCGAGCGCGTCGGGATCGGCGACATCCGCGAGCGCGCGATACAGCACGATCCCGCGTTCGAGTTCCGGAAAGAGCCACACGGTTTCCGCGTGCGCCGCCACTTCGCGCAGCGTGCCCTGCCCCGGCTTGCCGGCGTGCACGAAGCAGCGCGCGCGCAGGCGCGGCAGGTTGCCCTTCAACATCGGCTGGCGGGCGTGCATACCCTGGATTTCGAACGCTTCGTCACCTTTTAGAAAGCCGTCGAGCCATTGATCCTGCGGCGCGCTCATGAAGTATTCGAGACGCGTATCGGCGGGCAGATGCGGCCAGTCGGTCGCGAGCCAGCGCTGGTCGCACTTGCCGAGATAGCGCTGACGCTGCGGCGCGTCGATCGCGAGTCCCCAGAAGCCCGCCGGCGCGACGCGCTGGCCGCGTTCAATAAGCCTCTGCCCCTCGCTCTCGACGTTCGGCAGCGGCCAGATTCCACGGCCATCGGGCCCGGCGACGGCCGCGCTGCCTTTGCCGCGCGGGTTGTCCGCGCAATCCGGCCCGCCGAACGCGGTTTCCGGCACGACCGGCATACGCGCATACGGCTTCGGCGCGCCCGGCATCCCGAGCGCGCCGAATTGCCGCTCGCCGCTCACGATGAGCGATTTCGCCAGCCCGCCGATACGCACCGCGATGCGCTGCTCGCTCACCTCGCGGCCTTGCGGCGCGTGCGCCGCGCCGTACACCTTGAACTCGGCGCGCGGCTTGGCGTTGCCTTCGTCGAGCAGGACATCGGCGCCGAGCGCATCGGGCACGGCCTGCCACATGTCGGCCTCGGGCAAGAGGTTCGCGAGATCGCTGCGGGCGAAATCGAAATAGCCCATCATCGCGACGGCCAGCAGATTGCGCCGGTTCAAGCGATACGCGCGATACATGAGCGCCAGCTCGGCGGGTTTGAAGACCTTCATCGCGTCAGTCCTTCAGCCCAGTTGCACCGGCTTGCCGCCGGCGTACAGCTTTACCCCCGCCGGCGTGCACTTCAGGCCCGACTGGTTCTGGAAGGCGAAGACCGCCTGGTCCGACTTGAAACCCAGGCCGCTCGTGCCGCCGGGCAATGCGATGCGGATCTTGTCGTTGGAGACGAGCAGCGTCGCTTCGCCCGCCGTCGTCTTGACCGAATCTTCCGAAATCGCGACGGACACCTTCTTGGCCGGGTCCGTCGCGAGCGTGAGCTGCGTCGGCTCGACCTTCACGCTCGCGTTGCCCGATACCGCTTGCACCGCCTGCGGCGATTCGATCTTCGCGCCCGCCGTCGACAGCGTCACGGTGCCTTTGCCGCCACCGGTCTTCTCGAACGACAGCACGCTCGATGTTTCCGTCATCGCCAGTTCGCCGGTGGCGGAGGTCGCCCACGTATGCTTGATCTGCGAGACCGAGGTATCGGCGGCGACGGCATCGACTTCCACCGCGAAGCCCAAGGCGTTCACCACCGGCGCCGGGCTCGCCGCGCCCGGCTTGCTCACCTTCATGACGATGCCGTTGCGGTCCATCTCCATCGTGCTCGCGTGCGTGTTCGTCGCTTTTTCGAGCGTCTCCGCGACACCGCTTGCATAGTGCTGCATCAATGCCTGCACCAGCACGTCCACCGCCGCCGAGCCGAGCGAATCGACCAGTGCCGCGTCGCGGTTCTCGTCGCTGCCGTACTCGGTTTCGCCGTCGCCGTTGGTCTTCAGCAATTTGGTGGCGACCGATGCCGCGATCGCGCTGTTCGCGGCCAGGGTCGCGAGAACCGCCGCTTTCACGCGCGTCTTCGTCTTGTCGATCAGCGTCGTATAGATCGGGGCCAGACCGCCCTGAAACTTGACCTTGTCGCTCGCCTTCTCGGTGACGGTCTTCTTGAGGCTCACCGATTCGGCGCAATCGTCGAGTTCGATGCTCCGGCCGAGCTTCCAGCTCACTTCCGCGCTCGCCGCAAAGCTGGTCGCTATGCCGATCGTGTAGTCGCTCGTAACGCCCGCCGCCAGCGAACTGTTGACGGACAGCGAAATATCGTTTTTCGCGCCGACGGTCAGCGAATTGTCGACGCCCGCGGTCATCGACTGCGAACTGCCCTTCGTCGCCACGAAAAAGCCGCTCGACGCCGCCGAGTAGCCGACCGTCATCCGGCTTTCCTGATACGGCGATTCGAGCGTGATCGATTGCTTGCCGCGCGTATCGTCGATGCTGACGACGTTGTCGCCCGCCGTGCGGATCAGGTTCTCCGCCGCGTTTTCGCTCGTGACGACGCTCTTGTTCGCCGAGTTCGGCACCGCGTTGGTGATGACGGGCTGGTCCGGATCGCCATCCGTGAAGGACAGCAGCACTTCCGCGCCCTTCAGCAACGGGAAATCCATGCCGTAGCCGCTGCCCGCGTAGGGCGAGGCCATGCGCACGCGCGCCGAGCCCTTGTTCGGATTCTTGTCGGTGAGATCGAACGGCAGTTGCACCTTGTACTGGCCGAATTCGTCGAGGTCGGCGTAGGTGGGATCGTCGCTTTCGGCGTCGATGGTCGCCGTCATCGTGCCGGGAATGCGCGGCTTTAGCGTCACGCGCTCGGCGCGGAACTGCACGTTCGAGGCGATCGCGCGAAAGCTGTTGCTGTATGTGGTTTCGCCGCCCGCGCCGGCATCGCCTTCGGCGCCGCGCGCGCCCGTCAGCAGCGCGCCGGCCTGCGAGCCGCGATGATGAATCTCCGTCAGCAGATATTCGGCGTTGAAATCGTCGCGATAATGCCCGGCGAGCTTCATGAACGCGCCCGCGCGCAGCCCGACCGCCGTGCCTTCGCCCGAATACACGCGCCCGGCGCAGAAGATTTCCTGCGCGCGCAAGGTCGCGTAACGCGCGCCTTCGGTTTCGTCACGGAAATTTTCGCCGTAGATCATCACCTGGCCGCGGCCCTGTTCCGACACGGTCGCCGTCGCCTTCAGCGCCACCGCCGCCTTGCGATGATTGAAGTCCTGCAACAGCACTTCCTTCGGCAGCGGCTTCGCGCGCAACATGAAGTTGCGCACCGCGTCGCGCGCGAGGCCGATGTTCATGCGATCGTCCGGCCGATACACCAGCGGCAGCAAGGCCGATGCGCTCTTGTCGAGCATCAGCGTATCGTCGACGACGACGAGCTTGTCCTGACCGCTCGCGTGATCGAAGCAGAAGTACATGCCTTCGTGCTCCATCCAGCGCGACAGAAACTCCAGATACGTTTCCTCGAACTGGCAGACGAAGCTGCGCGTGCGATACGTGCCGGTCAGCCTGAATTCGAAATCGTTGGTCGTGAGGCCGCCGTTCTTCAGCACGGTCTTGAGCGTATCGGCGATCGTCTGCTCGTCGAGATACACCTCGGAAATGCGCGACAGCGACAGGTTCCAGACGCGCGGCACCAGCACGGCGCGATAGAACACGTAATCGTCCGCGTGATGCATCTGCTCGAACTCGGCGAGGATGCCGTGATACGGCGTCGACGTGTCGCCGTCGGGGCCGTGGATGGTGAAGGTGGCCGGATGCGCGAGCATCGCGTCGAAATCGACCGAAGCATCGTCCGATACGAGCGTCAGCGTGAAGCGAAACGGCTGCGAGAGCGCCTCGAAGCCTTCCATCTCGACGACCTGAAACGCATAGGCGCTGCCCGTGCCCTTGCTGGCGGTCGTGCTGAAATCGAAGCGCCGGTTGGCGAGCACCTGGCTGGACAGCATCTCCATCATTTTCCCCTGTTCGTCGCGCGAAACCGCGCGCTCAACTCATGATCATCACGACGGGCTGGCTCGGCGCCAGCACGCTGCCGACGGTATTGCCGCCGTTCTGTCTGGTCGTGTCGCCGAGGCGCACCGCGAAATTGCCTTCGAACTTGACGACCTGGCTGCTCATCACGAACTCGGTTTCGCCCATCATCGAACCCGAGGCGACGCCGCCGTTCGCGCCCGCCTGATCGCCGTTCGACATCGGAATCTTCGACGCCTTCGTGAGCGCGGGCATCCCGCGCACCATCACTTTCAGCGTGGCCGGATTGCCCATCATCGGCATGGCGATGTTGGGGTACGGCACCGGCACCGGCGGCGCGGGCGGCGCGGGTGTGAGGCACGTGTCGGGCATACCCATGCATTGCCCGTTTTCCTTGGTCACGGCGAACATCGCTGGCTCCTTGTCGCGTGTGTGTCAACCGAGATCGATCTTTTCGCCGTCGATCTTCACGTGCCCTTGCGCGAGCACGCTGGCATCGCGGGCGGTCACGTGCAGGCGCTCTTGCGCCTTGATACGCACGCGCCCCGCGCGCGTTTCATCGACCTTTTCGATCCAGCGGAAGCTGTCGCGCGCCTTCTGCACGAGCCGTCCGACCGTCGATGTCACCTGCTTCGCCACGCTGCTGACGATGCCCAGGCGCGCATGAACCTCGCCGATCGACGCATCCAGACGATGCAGGCGCATCTCGCCGTGCAAGGCTTCCATGCCGATCGCGGGCGCTTGCATCGACACGGCGTCCGTCGCCTTCAGGTCGATGCGCGCCGCTTCTATCCGCACATCGCCGTGCGCCATATGCAGCGCGACGCCGCCCGGCAGCAGCAGTTG
This sequence comes from Caballeronia sp. INML3B, assembly GCF_023631305.1. Taxonomy (NCBI): domain Bacteria; kingdom Pseudomonadati; phylum Pseudomonadota; class Betaproteobacteria; order Burkholderiales; family Burkholderiaceae; genus Caballeronia; species Caballeronia sp. INML3B. Next base: position 231,642 of record NZ_JALQDI010000077.1, on the reverse strand, counting down.
CGCGCTGTGCGCCGATGCGCGCGCCAGCAACGCGACGATGTACGCCGCCGCATTCACGCCGACCGCGCCGCCACGGCTGACGAGCACCGTGTCGCCGCAATCCGGCTCGATGAGGCAGCTATCGGCGCGCAGCGCGCGATCCACGGATGCATCGGCGGCGCTGACGAAGAACCATTTATCCGCGCGGCCCGTGACGGTCGCGTACGTGAAACCGGCGGCCTGCTCGTGTCCGGCGCGTGCGTGAGTTTGCAGACTGCTCTTCATTTCCTGACTCGATTGGCTCGTTAAGTAAGACGCTCAGGCGGCGCGCCACTGCTCGGCGCGCGCGAGCGCTTCGTCGGTCTTGCGCGCGGTCTTCAGATTCGCGCCGTCCCAGCGGGCGTTCGTCTGCCCGATCGCGTGGACGTTCGTGTTGCTCAAATCGGCGCGCGACAAATTCGCGTCCGATAAATCCGCGTGCGACAGATCGCATTCGATCAGCCGCGCCCCGATCAGCGATGCGCGCGGCCAGCGGCTCGAATGCAGCATCGATTGCGTCCACTGGCTCGCATCGGCGCGCGCCGCGCTGAAATCCGCGCCGCTCGCATCCGACATGACGAAGCTCGCGCCCGCCAGATCGGCTTGGGCGAGCCGCGCGCCGATCAACGCGGTGTACGTGCCGCGCACATCGGCGAGCGACGCGCCTTCGAGCCGCGCGTTCATGAGGCTCGTGCGATCGAGCGCCGCGCCGCGCAGATCGACGCCCGCGAGATCGGCGTCGTTGAGGATCGCCATCGTCAGGTCGCACGTTCGCAAATCCTGCTTCGTCAGCAGGCAGCCCGCGAAGAACACGTTGCAGAGCGTCGTCCCGGCGAAGACGGCGCTCGTGAAGTCCATGTTGATCGCCGTGAGGCGCGTGAGGTTCGCGCGCGAAAAATCGGTCTGCGTGAAGCTGCATTCGTGCATATCGGCGCGAACGAAGCCGGCCTGAACGAACGCGGTCCGCGTGAAATCGCAGGCCGCGAAATAAGCCATCTCGAAGTTCGCGGCCTGCGCCGTCGCGCCGCTCAGATTCGCCCGCGCGAACGACACGCCCGCCGCGCTCACGCCCGACAGATTCGCGCCCGACAGATCGCACGCTTCGAAATCCGCATCGGCGAGCGTCGCGCCGGCGAAGTTCGCGCCCGCGAGCTTCACGTTGCGAAAGCGGCACGCCGACAAATCCTGCCCGGACAGATCGATGCCGCAAAGATCGGCATCGTCGATCATCCTGTCGCCCGCCAGCGCCGCCGCCAACTGTTCCTTGCTCAAGCCGTTTCCTCTTGTCGTTCGTGCATTCTCGAAGCCAGTTTGCGGGCGCCCGGCTTCCATCGTGTTTCAGCCGGACGCCCGCGCGTTACCGATGTAACTTCAGCCCGGAAAACTCACGACGAAATCGCCTTCGTCGTTCACATCCAGCGCCACTTCCGGCAACGCCGCGCCTTCGCCCATGCGCGTGAGAATTTCCTGCGACATCAGCGGCAGCACCGTGCCACGCAGAATGAAGTCGATGTTGCGCGCGCCCGTCTCCACTTCCGTGCAGCGCGCGGCGATCTGCGCGACGACGGCATCGCTGTACGTGAAACGCATCTTGTTGTTATGCGCGACGCGCCGCACGATCTTGTCGAGCTTGAGACGCACGATGCCCGCGAGCGCATCGGTGGCGAGCGCGAAGTACGGAATCACCGTCATGCGCGCGAGCAGCGCGGGCTTGAAGTGGTTCGACAGAATCGGCCGCACGGCGGAAAGCAGCGTGGCGGCGTCGGGCTTGTCGTCGCCGGCGGTCATTTCGGTGATGACATCCGTCGCCAGATTCGACGTGAGGAAGATCACCGTGTTCGAGAAGTCGATCTCCTTGCCCTCGCCGTCCGACAACATGCCCTTGTCGAACACCTGATAAAACAGGTTCATCACGTCGAGATGCGCCTTTTCGACTTCATCGAGCAGCACGACCGAATACGGGCGCTGGCGCACCGCTTCGGTCAGCACGCCGCCTTCGCCATAGCCGACGTATCCCGGCGGCGAACCGATCAGGCGGCTCACGTTGTGCTTCTCCTGGAACTCGCTCATGTTGATGACGGTGGTCGACTTTTCGTCGCCGAACAGGATGTCCGCCACCGACAGCGCCGTCTCCGTCTTGCCGACGCCCGACGGCCCCGCGAGCAGGAACACGCCCATCGGCTGCTCGGGATCCTTCAGGCCGGATTTGGCGGTCTTCAGCACTTCGGCGATCTGATCCATCGCGTGATCCTGACCGCGGATGCGCGCCTTCAGCGTGTCGGCCATGCGCATTACGCTCTGCGCCTGATCGCGCAGCATCTTGCCTACGGGAATGCCGGTCCAGTCCGAAATCACGCGCGCGACCACGTCCGGATCGACGTCGATATGCACGAGCGGCTGGCTGCCCTGCGCCGTTTTGAACGTCTCGGCGGCGGCCGCGATGGCATCGGAGAGCGTTTGCAGCACATCAGCCGATGCGCCTTCGGCCTTCGCGCGATGCCGCGACGCACGCGCGTCGAGCAGCGCGCGCGCCGCTTCGCGCTGACGTTCCCAGACGGCGCGCAGGTCGTCCGCTTGCGCGCCGAGTTTCGGCAGTTCCGCGTCGATTTCGGCGAGACGCGCGAGATCGACGGGCTGCTGGTTGTCGGCATCGCGTTCGAGACCGTTCTTTTCGCGCTGCAACGCCTGAATGCGGCGCTCGGTGTTTTCGAGCACGTCGGGCTTCGCGCTTTGCAGGACCTTCACGCGCGCGCAGGCGGTGTCGAGCAGATCGACGGCCTTGTCCGGCAACTGACGGCCCGTGATATAGCGGCTGGACAACTCGGCCGCCGCGACGATCGCGTCGTCGCGCAGCACGACCTTGTGCACGTCCTCGTACTTCGCCTTCAGGCCGCGCAAGATGAGCACGGCGGTATCGAGATCCGGCTCGTCGAGCTTGACGAGCTGGAAGCGCCGCGCGAGCGCCGCGTCCTTTTCGAAATACTTCTTGTATTCGGCCCACGTCGTCGCCGCGATGGTGCGCAGCTCGCCGCGCGCGAGCGCCGGTTTCAGCAGGTTGGCGGCGTCGGAGGTGCCCGCCTGACCGCCCGCGCCGATCAGCGTGTGCGCTTCGTCGATGAACAGAATGATCGGTTTCGCCGATGCCTTCACTTCCGTAATCACGCCCTTCAGGCGGTTCTCGAACTCGCCCTTCACGCTCGCGCCCGCTTGCAGCAGGCCCATGTCGAGACCGAGGATGGTCACGTCCTTCAGCGAATCGGGCACATCGCCTTCGACCACGCGCAGCGCCAGTCCTTCGACGACCGCCGTCTTGCCGACGCCCGGATCGCCGACGCAGATCGGATTGTTCTTGCGGCGGCGCGCGAGGATATCGACCATCTGGCGGATTTCGGCATCGCGGCCGAACACCGGATCGAGCTTGCCCGCGCGCGCCTTCTCCGTGAAGTTTTCGCAGAAGCGCGCGATGGCGCTGCCGTCGCCGCTTGCCGCCGCCGATGCATCGCCCGCGCTCTCGCCGATCGCTTCGCGCGTGCCCGCTTCGACGGAGCCGCCGCAGACGCTATCGAACGAGCGGATCAGCGTTTCGCGGTTGAGCGCGCGCAGCGGCGCGGCGTAGTCGCCGGTCGCGTAATAGGTCGGGCGCGCGAGAAACGCGAGCAACGCCGCGCCGGAGCGGATGCGCGGCTCCTGCATATCCACCGATGCGATCAGCCACGCGTCCTGCAGCATTTCCAGCAGCAGCGGCGAGAACGCGGGACGGCCCGCGTTGCCCGTCTTCATCTGTTCGAGCGACAGGTTGATCGCGCGCTGCACCAGCGCCGCATCGACGTCGTGCTGGCGCAGCAGCAGCGCGATATCGGCCTGATGGTTTTCGAAGAGCTTGACGAGCAGATGCTCGACCGTGATCTCGTAATGACCGCGCGATACGCACAGCCCGACGCCGTCTTCGAGCGCCTGTTTGCAAAAGCCGTTGAGGCGGCCCACCAGGGGCTTCAGTTCGACCAGCAGCATGTTTGTGTTCCTCTTAGTCTTGCAGCAACGGCCAGCAAATGGTTAGAGAGAGTAGTGAACCCGGGTCGGCGACTTCGCCTCGCCGGGATTGAGCCAGGTGTCGAAACCGAGCCGCGACCACGCGCCGCGTCCCAGGCGCGCGGTGCCGGCGTCTTCGTGGCGCAGTTCCAGTTCGACATCGACGTCGAGCGGATCAGTCAAGTAGAAGCGCGTGAAAAAGCGCAGACGCGCGTGCGCGCTTCCGCCCGGCAGCATCTGATGAAACAGTTTTTGCGGCACGTCCGCGAATTCGATGCGAATCGCGCCTTCGTGATCGTCGATTTCAGCGCCGAGCCACGCGTCTTCGCCGAGGCGGCTTTGCTGCCGTCCCAGTTGCCAGCGCTGATCGGCGGGAATCGGCACCGCGCGCATCACGCCGCAGATCACCTTGACATCGGCGGGCGCGAAGGCGTCGGCGAGCAGGGTTTTCAGGCCGAGCGCCGAGCGCGGCCGCTGATTGAGCAGGCCCGCGTAGCGCAGCAGTTCGGCGCTGCCGGGCAAGAGATCGGCGCGCAGGTCCGGATCGTGCAGGCCGACGAACGCATACAGCTGATTGAGCGACGCCTCGTGCCGATCCTCGACGATGCGCTGCTCGACGCGGTACTTGGCCCACGCGTCGAAGAGCAGCGGATACATCGCGTAATGCACGACGTCGAGAAAGTCGCGCGTGACGTGATGGCCTTCGCGCTCTTCCTCGAAGAGATCTTCGGTGTAATAGGTCGGCAGCGGCGAGGCGACGCCGTACAGGCCGAAGAAGTTCGCCGTGATGCGATAGCCGCCCGACGGCATCGACTCGATACGGTCGATGTCGTTCTCTGGAAAGCCGAGCCCGAGCCGCGGGCGAACGCGCAGGTTTTCCTGATTCAGCCCCGTATGGCGGTCGTACAGGCGCAGCAGCCGGATCGCCTGGAAGTAGGAATACTTCTCACCGTTGGTGAGAAGCAGCGCCTTCACAGCATCGGCTGTTGTCCGAGTCTCGGCGGCCATTTGAATACGGTTCCGGAAAGCGTGTCTTCGAGTTCGACGCGCGTATAGGCATTGATGCCGGCGTAATCGCCGAGGAAGCGTTCGATCATGCAGCCGAACAGATACAGGTCGCCGATACCGGCGTAATGGTCCTCACGGCAACGAATGCGGATCAACTGGCCGCGCTGCATCCCGCCGCGCCCGACGAGACGCGACTCGCGCGTGGCCGTCACATCGACGATGCCTTCGATGCGGCGGCGATTCGACTGCTCCTGCCCTTGCCGTCCGTTGAACACGTACAGGCCGAGCATCTTGCGCAGGTTTTCCGCGCTCGCGAGCGACAGCAGATTCAGCGACACGTGCGATAGCAGGCACCACAGCAGTTCCTCGCCCGCGGGCGGGTCCTGCGCGGGCGTGATCGCGCGGATGTTGGTAAAGCTCATCTGATCGGGCGACGTGCTCGTCGGCACGTTGATGTCGCCCGGCTTGAGACCTTCGGGCAATGCGCGATTCGTGCACGTGACGCGGATCGACAGCGTTTCCGGCAGCGGCGTTTCGGAAGGCGGATAGTTGAGCGACAGATACACGTCGCTGCCGCGTTCGACGTTCGCGCTCTTCAACGTCGTGCGATAGCTCAGTTGCGCGCCGCGTCCGTCGTGGCGGAACATGCTGAACGGCTGATACACGCGCTCCTGCGCGCGGCCCTGCTGATAGCCGAGCACCTGGTCGACGGAATACACCTGAAAGTGCCGGCGATCGCGTCCTTCGGGATTCACGCGATATTCGGTCGCGCGATGATCGTGCGTGATCGGATCGGCGACATGCGAGAACACGTTGACCGCCGGGACCACGTTGAGCATCAAGCTGCCGGTGTCGAGTTCGGGCATCCAGCCATGCAGGCCGTCGAGCGTCATGACGATGCTGAAGCTCGAGCCGCTCGCATTCGCGGTCCAGCGCTCGAGCCCGGCGATATCGATGAAGAGAAACTTTTCCGGTTGCGTGAAGAATTCCTGGATCGTGCGATAACCGCTCGAAGCATGACTCGGATAGCCGATGAGACCCGCGTCGAAGCCGCTCGTGCGCAGGCTTTTCGCGCCGAGCGACAGGCGCTCGCCGCTGCCGCCGGAGATGCGCACGTCGGTCACGTGATTCATCAGCAGCAGAAGCAGTTTCGATGCATCGACATAGCCGCCGCTCAGGAACAGGCGGATCGAATCGCCGTTCCATTGCGCGATGCTCAGGCCGCCTTCCATTTCGAAGTCGATCATCAGCACCGGCGCCGTGCCCGCGTGACTCAGCAGATTGACCCCGGCGATGCGCAGCGGCTCGACGTCGAGATCGCAGCTCGTGCGAAAGCGGCACGCGGTGCCATCGACCGGTACGGAGGCGAGCTCGGTGCCCGCCGCGACCCGCGATGCGCCCGTACGCGGACCCTTCGCGGTGAAGCCGATCAGCGTCGAAGCCGGCACCGGCCGCAGATAATGCGGGAACAGCAGATTCGTGAGTTCCTGAACGAACTCGGGGAACTGGTCGTCGAGTTTCTGGCGCGTGAGGCCGTTGAGAAACGCGACGCCTTCGAGCAGACGCTCGACATCCGGATCGGCCGACGTGCCGGACAGCATCGGCGCGGTGGCGGGGTTCGCGAGCGCGAACTCACCGGCCAGGCCCTTCAGCTTGTTCAGCTCATCCTGATAGTATCGATTGAACATGCTTCACCGACTCGGCGGCACCCGGAAGAAAAAGGTTTTGACGATGCGATCAGCCGACGCTCACGCGGCCGTTCGCGCCCACGGTCGTCGAGATGCGCAGCGGAATTTCGCGGTCGTCCACTTCGAGCGAACCTTCGAGCGAGAAGCGGATGGACAGCACATCGGTTTCCTGACGATTGAGCGTGACGCGCGGTGACTTAATACGCGGTTCGTAGCGCACCACCATCCTGCGGATTTCTTCTTCGATCTCGCGCGTGGAACCCATCGCGGTGGTGCCGGCAAGGTTGGTGAAATCGGGCACGCCGAAAAGCGGATCGATCTGCACGCTGCCCTGCCGCGTGTTGAGCAGGCGGCTCAGGTGGCTCATCACCGAGTCGAGCAGAACGTCGACCTGGGTTTCGTTGGAGCGCTGCTCGCCCGCATTCCAGGTGGCGATGCGCTCCAGCAGCCGACGTTCTCTCACCTCGCCTCCTGCCTGCTACGTTCAGGACTTCGGCGCGAGCCAGGAATCTTCGGCTTCGATGCCATCCGGATCGAACGTCCACGTGATCTTCTCGTACGTGAACGAGATGTCTTCCATGTGGCCCATCTGCTTGTTCTCCGGCGACAGGCAGTTCGGCGTCCACGACTTCATGTTCGTCAGAATCGCGTTGGAGAGCTTCACGGTGTAGTACTTCTCCTCCGTGCCCTTGGGCGAAATGCGGTAGAACTCGAGCGTCACGTCCTTCATCTGCTCGCCCGACGTCAGCGCCTGGAACAGCTTCGGCGACGACTTGTCGATTTCCTTGGTGAGCGTCATCGGCAGATGCACGCGCTTGCCGGTGGGCAGGCCCGTTTGCGGGCTCTTCGGGATTTCGATGGTGTGATCGACGGCTTGCACGAGGATCTTTCCTTCGTGACCTTGAACCTTGGTCGAGCCTTCGATCTTGCCTTGGTTCTGGCCTTCGAGGGTGAGGTAGCACGGCATCGGCATGATATTTCCCCTAATGGGTAGCACTCTGTTTGGATGTCGGAGCGGCGCGATCTCTGATGAAGCGCCGCCTCCGGTTTTTTGCTCAGCTCTTGTTTGCGCTGCGCATGTTTCACATGTTGCAGAAGGCCCGTTACCGCCTGGTTTCAGTTCCTCCGCGCTGCGTTACAGATGAAACACGCCCTGCGCCACGACGCTTCAATGCTTATTTTTTGTCCAGCTTGCCGACGAGCGACAGCGTGAACGACGCGCCCATGTACTTGAAGTGCGGACGCACCTTCAGGTCCACGCGATACCAGCCCGGATCGCCTTCGACATCGGCCACGACGATCTCCGCCTGACGCAGCGGACGACGGCTGCGCACGCCTTCGGCGGGGTTGTCCATGTCCGCGACGTACTGGCGAATCCACGTATTGAGTTCGCTTTCGAGATCGACGCGCTCTTTCCATGTGCCGATGTTCTCGCGCTGGATCACCTTGATGTAATGCGCGAGGCGGCTCACGACGAACATGTACGGCAGTTGCGTGCTCAGCTTGTAGTTCAGCTCGGCGTCCTTGCCTTCCTTCGTGTTGCCGAAGAACTTCGGCTTTTGCGCCGAGTTCGCCGAGAAGAACGCGGCGTTGTCGCTGTTCTTGCGCATCGTCAGCGCAATGAAACCCTGCTCGGCAAGTTCGAACTCGCGACGCTCGGAGATGAGCACTTCGGTCGGAATCTTGTTCTGCAGCTCGCCCATAGATTCGTACGTGTACACCGGCAGATCGCCGACCGTGCCGCCGCCTTGCGGTCCGATCACGTTGGCGCACCAGCGGTAATCGGCGAAGCTCGACGTCAGGCGCGAAGCGAACGCGAACGCCGCGTTGCCCCACAGGAACTGGCTGTTGCCGCCCGAGACGTCTTCCTTGTAGTTGAACTTCTTGGCGGGCACGGTATCGGCGCCATACGGCACGCGCAGCAGGAAGTGCGGCAGCGTGAGGCCGACGTAACGCGCGTCTTCCGACTCGCGGAACGCGTTCCACTTGACGAACTGCGGACCTTCGAAGATCGACGACAAGTCCTTCAGGTTCGGCAACTGGTCATAGCTGTCGACGCCGAAGAAATGCGGACCGGCCGCGGCAATGAACGGCGCATGGCTCATCGCCGAGACGCTCGCCACGTTCTGCAGCAGCTTGACGTCCTGCGTGCCCGGGCCGAACTCGTAGTTCGCGACGATTGCGCCGAACGGCTGGCCGCCGAACTGGCCGTATTCGGCCGTGTAGAGATTCTTGTAGAGACCCGAGTTGGTGATGTCGGCGGCATCCTCGAAGTCTTCGAGAAGCTTGCCCTTGCTCACGCTCAGCAGTTGAATCTTGACGTTCTCGCGGAAGTTGGTGCGGTCCACGAGGAACTTGAGCGAGCGCCACGCCGATTCCATCTTCTGAAAGTCGGCGTGATGCAGGATCGCGTCGACCTGCGCGCACAGCTTCTGGTCGAGGTCAGCGATCATGCTGTCGACCGTTGCCTGCGTGATGCGCTCGACCGCGTTCTGCGGCTCCAGCAACTGGCCGATGAAGGCCTGAATGCCCTGGCGCGTGATCGAATACGCTTCGTCGCCCGGCTTGATGCGCGCCGACTCGATCAGCTGGTCGAGCAGCGAAATGCTCGCGTCCGCTTCCGGCGCGGCGGTGGCTGCCTGTTCTTTTTCCATGTCGCTCATGTCACTTTTCCTCGATGCCGAGTTCGCTCATCAGACGCGCGCGCACGCCTTCGTCTTCGATCAGTTCCTGAACCCGCTTGCGGAAATCGGGAATGTTGCCGAGCGGTCCCTTCAGTGCCTTCAGTGCATCGCGCAGGGCGATCATCTGACGCAGTTCGGGCACCTTCTCGACGATCGCGTCGGGCGAGAAATCGTCGACGGACTCGAACTTCAGGTTCATCGCGATCTTCGCTTCCGGGTCGGCGTTCGCTTCGAGGCGGTTCGGCACCGCGAGATCGAGCGAGAGCTTCTGGCCCTTGAGCACTTCGTTGAAGTTGTCCTTGTCGACGTTGACCGGCTTCATTTCCTCGATCGGCGTTTCGTCGTCGCGCAAGGTGAAGTCGCCGAGTACCAGCAATTTGAGCGGCAACTCGACTTCCGCCTTGGCATCTCCGGTGGCCGGACGATACACAATATTGACCCGCTCCTTCGGAGCCACTGAACCGTCAGATGCCATGCCTACCCCCTAACCCAATACCAAAAGTGTTGATGAAAAATCAGGCCGCTTTGTTAGCGTCGCAGCGCGGTGGCGCGTGAATGTCGCTTGAGTCGCACGATCGTTCGCGAAAGCTGGCGCATCGGCGTCATCGCGTGCTGCTGGCGACACGGAACGATCTCATGCCGTATCGCCGGTCATTGCCGCAAAGAGAACCGGGTTCGGGGTTCTATTCGTGCCTTAGGCATAAAACCCGCGTGATACGCTGACTTTCCTGTCGCTGAGGGCATTAACGACCGCGTTCGCAAATTCTTGAAGGCGTTTCGATGCTCAAGGATTTTTTATTTCTGCCGTCAACAATCGGAGCGTCATCGAACGACGCGACATGCCTCGACACAGGCAGGCCGCCATATCGCCCTTACGTGAGAAACCATTGTGGCAAACCAGTATGAAGTGCAGGGCGACGTGCTCATCGTGAGCCTCGAGGGCGCGCTGAACAGCACGAACGCGGCGCAGGTCGAAGCGGAAATCCAGCGCCAGCTCGATCAGGGCCTGAACCAGTTGCTTTTCGATCTGAGCGCGCTCGGCTATATCTCCAGCGCGGGACTGCGCGTCGTGCTGATCGCGGCGAAGCGTCTCAAGCAATCCGCCGGACGGCTCGTGCTCTGCGGTATGCACGACCAGATCCGCGAAGTCTTCGAGATCAGCGGATTTCTCAACATTCTCAACGTCACCGATACGCGGGCCTCCGCGCTCGAACGCTTCGACGAAGTGGCGTGAATCCCGCGTGTTTCATTCGTAACCTGGGCGCGTTTTTCTGAAACGCGGCGGTAACGGCGCGCACCCAGAATTCATCCCATGCACAGAACGAACTGCGCACAACCAACGAACAACTGGAGAACAAATCATGCCGATGCCCTGCTACCTCACGCTCGAAGGCCAGAACCAAGGCAAGATCGAAGGCTCGAACAAGGTTCGCGGTCACGAAGGAAAGATCCTCGTGCAAGCCGTCGATCACACCATCGAAATCCCGAAGAGCCCGCAGACGGGCCTGCCCACCGGCAAGCGCGTGCATGGCGCGATGACGCTGACCAAGGAAATCGACAAGTCGTCGCCGAAGCTGTTTCAGGCGCTGGCGTCGGGCGAGCAGATGAAGGACGTGACGCTCGAGTTCTATCGCATTTCGCCCAAGGGCACGGAAGAGAAGTACTACACCGTGAAGCTGTCGAACGCGATCCTCACGAACATGCAGTCGTGGACGCCGAACTGCCTGTCGCTCGAAAACAAGCAGATGGGTCACATGGAGAATCTGTCGTTCACGTACGAGAAGATCACCTGGACGTACGAACCCGACGGCATCGAAGCCGAGGATTCGTGGCTCGCGCCGAAGGCTTGAGCCGGATCGATCCATCGCGGTAAGCAAGGCCGCCTCGTCATCGAGGCGGCCTTTTTGTTTGCGGTTTCGAGCGCATGTTTCATCCGTAACCTGAGCCGGCTTTTCTGAAACTTCACCGTAACGGCTGACGCGCAGAATTCATCCCATGCACAGAACGAACTGCGCACAACCGACAAACAACCACTGGAGAAGAATCATGCCGATGCCCTGCTACCTCGCCCTCGAAGGCCAGAACCAAGGCAAGATCGAAGGCTCGACCAAGGTTCAAGGTCACGAAGGAAAGATCCTCGTGCAAGCCGTCGATCACACCATCGAAATCCCGAAGAGCCCGCAAACGGGCCTGCCCACCGGCAAGCGCGTGCATCTGCCGATGACGCTCACCAAGGAAATCGACAAGTCGTCGCCGAAGCTGTTCCAGGCGCTGACGTCGGGCGAGCAGATGAAGGACGTGACGCTCGAGTTCTACCGCATTTCGCCCAAGGGCACGGAGGAGAAGTACTACACCGTGAAGCTCTCCAACGCGATTCTGACGAACATGAAGTCGTGGACGCCGAACTGCCTGTCGCCGGAGAACAAGCAGATGGGCCACATGGAAGACATCTCGTTCACATACGAGAAGATCACGTGGACGTTCGATCCGGATGGCATCGAAGCCGAGGATTCCTGGCTCGCGCCGAAGGCTTGATCGAATGACCCGACGTGCAGGCCGCCTCACATGAGGCGGTCTTTTTTGTTTGCACGAGAAAAGGAAGAGCGATCAGGCGGTAAGCGCTGCCATCGCCGCCGCGCGATCGTGCACTATGCGAAACAGCGAATCGAAGCCGATCACCTGAAACACCTCGTGCACCTGTGGCAGCAAGCCGGCCAGCACCAGATCGTGTCCCGTGCCGCGGGCCGCCTTCGCCGCCTTCAGCAAGACGCGCAAGCCGGCGGAGCTCACATACTGCACGTCGCTCATGTCGAGCAGCACGCGGCGGCTCGCCTGCACGCGCTCCGGCAACACGTCCTCGAGCTGTTTCGACGTCGTGCTGTCGATGCGTCCTTCCACGGCGACCACCAGCACGTCGCCTTCGCGGGTTTCATTGATATTCATCGGGTTCCTCGGTAATTCATAACGCGCATCACGCAGCCGGCTGCGCGGCGATGCGCTTGCTGAAGTGCAGGCAATTGCGATCGTCGCGGCGCTCGTAGGTCACCGCATCCATGACCTTTCTGACCAGGAAGACGCCCAGACCGCCGATCGCGCGATCATCGACATCGCTTGTCACGTCAGGGTCCGGCAACTGGAGCGGATCGAAGGCGACGCCGTCGTCGCTGACCTCGGCGCGCACCGCGTCGGCCGCGATCGTCACGCGCACGCGAATCGGATCGTGCGCGGAGCCGTACGCGGCGATGTTCGAGATCACTTCGTCGAAAGCCATCGCGAAGCTCTGGAAGAGCGGCGGCGGCAGGCCGTGCGCGTCGAAGAGCGCCTCCAAGCGATCCACCAGGTCGCCGATATCCGGCGTCCGTGCGTCCAGTTGCGTGTCGAGCGTGCCGGTTGCGCTCATGATGTCGTCGGTCCGGAAGCCCCGTAATGAATCGCGAGGCAAGTGATGTCGTCGGATTGCGGCGCGCCATCGGCGAAACGATGCACGCTGTCGAAAAGGCGCTTCAGCAGCACTTCGACTTCCACGCCCTTCGCGTCGGCCAGATGCTGCGCGAGACGCAGTTCGCCGTATTCCTCGTCGGCGGGATTGAACGCTTCGGTCACGCCATCGGTGTACAGCAAAAGCGTCGTGCCGGCGTCGAGACGCATGTGTCCTTCCGCGAACGGCGTGCCTTCGATCACGCCCAGCGCCATGCCGCCCGTGCCCGGCAATTGCGATATCGAGCCGTCGGGCGCGATCACGTAAGGCGGATTATGGCCGCCATTCGCGTATTCGAGTTCGCCGGTCGCCGTGTCGAGAATGCCGTAGAACAGCGTGACGAACATCGTCGCCTCGTTGTCCTGCGCGAGCAGGTCGTTAGCGAGCGCGAGGCACGCGCCCGGACTCGCCGCGCTCGGCGCGATCGCGCGCAGCAGCGTGCGCGCCACCGCCATGAAAAGCGCGGCGGGCACGCCTTTGCCCGACACGTCCGCGATCACCACGCCGATCTTCTGATCGGACAGCCAGAAGTAATCGTAGAAGTCGCCGCCGACTTCGCGCGCCGGAACCATGCGCGCGAACATCTGCAAGTCGGGACGCGACGGAAAGCGCGTCGGCACGATCGACTGCTGCATACGCCGCGCGACGTCGAGTTCCTGCTGGATCGACACGAGCTTCGTATGCGCGTTGAAGACGTTCTGGATCGTCAGGAACCAGGGCCGCCACGCCTGCGGAATATCGGGAATCGACTTGACCGAGCCGCGGTCTTCGTCCTGGATGTAGCGCACGAGCTTCTGCGCGGGAAGAATCGCGTCGTTGTACGTCATGCGGCTCGCGATCATCAGCATGAGCGTGAGGCTCAGCACCAGCACGAGCACGCTCGGCACGCCGGTTTCGAGCGCCACGCGCTGCAGGTTCCAGCGCGGCAGCAGCAGCACGAGACGGAAAGGCGCATGGCCGATGCCGACCGCTTCGATGTAATAGTCGTCGAAGATCGTGAGACGGCCGTCGGCGTCGCGCAGCACGCGCTCGACGTCGCGGCGCAGCGCGGGCGGAAAGGCGTCGGCGGCCATCCGCACTTCCTGCGCGCCCGCGTGCACCAGTTCGGGATCGGCGAGCAACTGTCCGCGGTCGTTCACGATGAACATCCGCCCGAGTCCCGGCGGCCACGTACGCACGAACTGGTTGAGCCAGCCGAGCGTCAGATCGAGCGACACCGAGCCGCGAAACGCGCTGCCGTCGAACACGCCCGCCGATGCGGTCACCATCAAACCCTTGCCGGCTTCATCGACATAAACGGGCGTCCAGAACACCGAACGCTCGGGCCCCGGCGCGCGCTGCACTTCCGTAAAGAACTCCTGCTTCCTGAGGCTGTCGGCGTAAAAGTAATCCTTCGACGCCACCCACGGATAAATATTGATGAAGCGCCGCGCCGACGTGTAGTAGACCCACGTCGCGCCCGGCAGATTCGCCATGATCGTCTTGAACGGGCCGTTCAGGCTCAGCGCCATCTTGAGTTCGCGATCGAGCGCCCGCGTGCGCGGCCCGACGAGGCCTGTCAAGTTGCCCGCGTCGGCGGGCGTCCACGGCGCGGGCAGCGCATCGAGCTGAATGCTGTCCGGCTCCCTGCCGGGCCGGAGCGCGTCGAGCAATGCCGTATCGGGGGCGCCCTGCGGATGCAGCCGCAGCCACGTCTCGCCCTGAATGCGCATGGCGTTGACGGCGTCGGTGCTGCTGCGCACGAGCGCGTCGAGCGCGATCGCCTGCTCCTGCATCCGCTGGCTCACGCCGGAAGTCTGCGCTTGAAGCGTCATCCGGTATTGCAGATAGACGAGCGCGCACGCCACGACGAGCACGCCGACGAGCGCGATACGCATGACGCGGTTATAGCGGGCGAACAGTGCCGCCGTCAGATCGGACATACGTTGCTTGGGTTATCGGGCTGGCGTCGGCCATCGCCCTTCGGTTGTTCTCGTGCTTCCGGCCGATCGGAAACATCGGCAAGAGTGTAGCGAGCCGCCGCGCGTCCGATGCCTCGAAATAAGCGCCAAAGAGGCGAGTGTTCGGGGCTTCGCATCAGACGGCCGGCGGCCGGTACTTGAGGATCGTCCGCTCGATGTTCGAGCCTTCGACCATCGCGAGGGTCGGTTGCGTCTCGTCGAAATTGACGCCGTACAGATTCGCGTGCCGGAGCAGCGCGCCGTCGAGCCTCGCCTTGCGCAGCGAACCTTTGAACAGGTTGATCGCGGTCAGATCGGCGCCGCTGAGATCGGCCTTCGCGAACTTCGCGCCTGGCGCCAGCGCGCGCCGGAAGATCGCCGTCGCGGCTTGCGCGTTGCTGAAATCGGCATCGTCCAGCAACGCGCGCTCCAGATTCGCGCCGCGCAGTTGCGCGCCCTGCCAGTTCCCGCGGACGAGGTTCGCGCCCGCCAGTTGCGCGCCGTCGAAGCACGCCGACTGCGCGCGCGATGCGCCCAGGTTCGCGCCGGCGAACGTTGCCTGCCGCGCCTGTGCGCCGTGGAAGACCGTCTGCTCGCAGCGCGCGCCTTCGAAGTTGCCGCCGTTCAGCACGCTTTCGCGGAATGTCGCACGATCCAGTGCCGCGCCACGGAAGTTCGCGCCGGTCAGATCGCCGGCATCGAAGTGGGTTTCCTGCGCATGACATGCCGATGCATCCGCGCCCGCCATCTTCGCCTTGTTGAAGAGCGCGCGGCCGAGCCGTGCCGCGCCGAGCCGCGCGGCGCTGAAATCGGCCATCGAGAAATCGCCGCCCGTCAGGTTCGCGGCGCGCAGATCGGCGTCGGTGAACTTTGCGCCGCCGCCGCTCGTGTCCATCAGTTCGGCATCCTGCAAATCCGCGCCGCTGAAATCCGTCTCCCGGAGCAGCGCCTGGCTGAACTTCGCGCGTTGCAGCGCGCTCTTCGCGAACGAGGTCTTTTCGAGCAGCGCCGCCGAAAAATCCGCGCCGGACAAATCGAGCGCGGACAGATCGAGGCCGGACAGATCGTAGCCGGCGAGGCTCTCGCGCGCCGCGTGCCGCGCGATCACCTGCTCGCGCGTCAGTTGCGCCGTCGGCGGCTGCGGCAACGGCGGCGCGGACAAGTCGGGCGCGTCCGGCATGGCGGGTGTTGCCGGCAGCGCCGCCAGCGCCGCGAGCGCGGACGGATCGACGGAAGGCAGCGGCGTGCCGGGCTGCGGCAGCGCGGCGAGATCCGCGGTTGCCGGATTCGACGCCAGCCAGCCGTTCACCTCGCCCTCGCTCATGCCGGCCTGCTTCAGCATTTCGCGCGTGGCGTCCTGCATCCTCGCCGCCATCGACGGCAAGTCGGCGAGGTTCGGCTCCGGTCCCGGGTCGGCGGCCTTCAGAAGCGGCGCGAGGTCCGCGTCGCTCAGGCCGTGCGTCTGCATGAACGCACGCGTGCGCGCGTTCTGCGCCGCGGTCATGCGCTCGATTTCGGCGAGGCTCACCGGAGCCGGCGGCTCCTCGACCTTCAGGAACGGTTCGAGATCCTTCGCGGTCAGTCCGTGCCTGTTCATGAAGGCGTCGGTCTGACGGTTCAGGTCCGCGGTCATCGTCTGGACCTGAGCCAGTTCTTGCGCCGCTTCCTCTGTGATCGGCGCGGGCATCGCCGGGACGGACAGCGCGGCGGGCGCCGTTGCCGCCGCCGTGCTTGCGGCGATCGGCGCGGCCGGTTCGGCGGGCGTCGCGTCGGCGGCTTTGGTCAGGCTGGCCAGCAACTCGTCGCGATAATGCTCGAACGGCAACGGCGCCGATGCCATCGGTTCCCACGCGGCCAGCATGTGCGTGACGTCGCTCGCGTCGGAATCGGTGACGGCGGCGAGCGCGCGATACAGAACCATCCCGCATCCGAGCTCGGGAAACAGCCAGACCGTGTCCGCCCGCGCGTCGAGTTCGCGCACGACCGCTGAATCGGACGCCGCATCGGACGCCCGGCCGTACACGAAGCAGCGCGCGCGCAAGCCCGGCAACTGGCCGCGCAACAGCGGACGACGCGCATCCATGCCCTGAATCTCGAACGTCTCGTCGCCGGCGAAATAGCCGGACGCGCGCCATTGATCGGACGGCGCGCTCATGAAGAACTGCTCGCGCGTGTCGGCGGGCAGATGCGGCCAGTCGGTCGCGAGCCAGCGTTCATCGCACGCGCCGAGATACTGCTGGCGCTGCGGCGACATCGGATCGAACGCCCAGAAGCCCGCCGGGTCGGGACAATCGGCGCGGCCGAGCATCCGCCGCGTTTCGTATTCGACGTTCGGCAGCGCCAGACGCGCGCCGCCGTCCTGCCCGGGCGATACCCATCCCTTGCCGGACGGATTCGCCGTCCAGCCCGCCCCGCCGAACGCCGTCGCCGGGACGATCGGAATGCGCGCATACGGCGCTGGCCGCGAGGGCAATCCGCCGACGCCGAAGTGCCGCTCGCCGCTGACGACGAGCGTTTTCGCGAGCTCGCCCACACGCACGCTCACGCGCATCTGCTCGACCTCGCTGCCGAGCGGCGCGCAGGCCGCGCCGTAGACGAGATATTCGCCCGCCGGCTTCGGATAGCCCTGATCGAGCATTCCGTCGTTGCCGAGCGCCTGCTCGACCAGCGCCCAGACTTCGTTTTCCGGCACGAGACCGTCGATCCCGCCGGGCGCGTCGAAGCGGAAACACGCCATCAGGCTCAGCGCAAGCGAGTCGCGCCGCGCGAAACGGAAGGCGCGGTAGAGCAGCGCCATATCGAGCGATTTCAGGACTTTCATCGTTCAGCCCAACTGGATCAGTTTGCCGGTGCAGGCCACCCAGGAATCGGCGTACAGGAGCACCGTGGCGCCGCTCACGGTCGTCGATCCGAGGCCGCGCAGCACGGCCTTGCCCGCGGCGTTGATCTCGACATCGGCGGTTGCCTGCGCCGACACGGAAGCGCCGCTCAGGTTCGCCTTGCCGATAGCCTTGAGCGCCAGGTCTGCCGCCGCCTCGACGGTGACGGCCGGCGCCTTGATCGTCGTCGTGGCGACTCCGGTGATCGCGACATCGCTGCCGGTGGCGCCGAATTTCGCCGGCGTGGTCATCGCGATGCCCGCCGCGGACATCGACAGCTTCGCGAGCGAGCCCGCCGGCCCCACGGTCATGGCGACGCTCGCGTTCGCGCCGAGATCGGGCGTCGACATCGCGAGCTTCGCGCCCACGCCCGCGAGACCGACGCCGAGATTGACGCCCTTGTCGTCGAGCGTGACGTTGCTCACGTAGGCGGCTTCGGTGTTGAGCGTCGTGGCGAGCGATCGCGCCGCGTACTGCATGAAGCCATAGACGCCGAGCGCCTCGGCCCCGGCGAGCGCGTACTGCGCGTCCAGCAGCCCGGTCGTGTTGGGCGTCCACGCGCCGGCTTTCGCGCCGTCGCTCTGATACGCCTTGTAGGTCGAGGCGATCGCGAGCGCCGCCTGCGCGGCGAGCGCGGTGCTGGCCGCGATCTTGACGCCCGTCTTCACCGTGTTCACGGTCGCCGTGACGAGCGGCAACTGGCCGCCGGACAGCGTCACTTTCTCCACCGCGCGCTGGTTCTGCTTCTGATTGAGCGTGATGCCGGTCGAATCGTCGATGGTCAGCGACTGCACCGATGGCGACAGCCACGAGCCCGCGCCCGACGCGCCCGCCGCCGCGCCCATGAGACCGCCGATCGCCGCGCCGGCGACGGTATTGCCCGCAATCGACGATGCCCCGCCGCCCGATGTCGCGGCGAGCGCCCCGAGTCCCGCGCCGCCCGCCGCCGCCCCGGCGATCCCGCCCACCGCCGCCGCGTTGGGCAGCCCGGCGAACACGCCGTTCCACGTGACGCTCATGCCCGCCGACATCGCAAGCGTCGCGCCGAGCGTCGCATTGTTGTTGACGGCCGCCGACAGCGTCGTCGCCGCGCCGACCGTCAACGTGTTCTTGCCGCCGACGCTCGTCGCGTTGGTCGTGCCGAGCGTGACGGTTTCGCTGTTGCCCGCCGTGCTGCTCCAGATGCTGCCGCCGCCTTTCGGATCGATCGAGCCTATGCCGATCGTGCTGTTATGGAACGGCGAATGCAGCCACATGACTTCCTTGCCTTCGCTGTCGCCCATATGCAGCATGTTGCCGCCCGCCGTGCTGATGCGGTTCTCGTGCGCGCTCGCCTGTTCGACGACGCTTGGATTCTCCGAATTCGGCACCGCGCCGACGATCACGGGCCGGTCCGGATCGCCGTCGGTGAAGGACAGCAGCACCTCGGCGCCCTTGTGCAGCGGAAAGTGCATGCCGTGGTCGCTGCCCGCATAGGGCGTCGCCATGCGCACGCGCGCGGAGCCCTTGTTGGGATTCTTGTCGGTCAGATCGAACGGCAGTTGCACCTTGTACTGACCGAACTCGTCGAGCTCCGCGTACTGGCCCGAACCTTCGCTGTCGATGAACGCGGTCATCGTGCCGGCCACGCGCGGCTTGGACGTCGCGCGCTGCGGCCGGAACTGCACGTTCGCGGGAATCGCGCGAAAACTGTTGCGATACGACGTCTCGCCGCGCGCGCCACTGGCGCCGGCCAGCAGCGCGCCCGCCTGCGTGCCCCGGTGATGAATCTCCGTGATGAGATAGGTGTCGTTGAAATCCTGCCGGTAATGGCCCGCGAGCCGCGCGAAGTAGCCGCTGCGCAGCCCGACCGCCGTCGCCTCGCCCGAAAACACGCGGCCCTGGCAGACGAGCGCCTGCGCGCGCAGTTTCGCGTAGCGCCGGCCTTCGGTCTCGCCGCGAAAATTCTCGCCGTAGAGCATGACCTGGCCGAGCCCGTCGTCCGATACGGTTTCGACGATCTTCAGCGGCACCGCCGCCTTGCGATGATTGAACTCCTGCAGGATCACTTCCTTGGGCAAGGGCTTCTGGCGGCTCACGAAGTCGCGCACGGAGCGCCCGGAGACGCCGGTGTCCATCTCGTCGTCGGGACGATAGTCGACTTGCACCGCGTTCGCGTCGTGCATGATGCGGTCATCGACGACGATCAGTTGCCCGCCCGCGTCGTGATCGAAGTAGTAATACATGCCTTCGTTTTCGAGCCAGCGCGACACGAAATCAAGATGCGTCTCCTCGTACTGACAGACGAAGCTGCGCGGCCGGTACGCGCCGTTGCGCTCGAAATTGCCGCTCAGGCGGAAAGCGTAATCGCTGTCGGTGAACTGGCTGTCCTTCAGCACGCGCTCGAGCGTGGCGGGAATCGGCTGTTCGTCGAGATACACCTCGGAGATGCGATACAGCGACAGCCGCCATAGACGCGGCACCAGCACGGCGCGATAGAACACGTAGCCGTCCGCACGATGCAACTGGTCGAATTCGGCCAGCACGCCGTGATACGGCACGTTGTCGCGGCCATCGGGCGGATAGATGACGAACGTCGCGGGATGCCTGAGCATGGCGTCGAAATCGATCGACGCATCTTCCGACACGAGGGTCAGCGTGAAGCGGAAGGGCTGCGAGATCGCCTCGAAGCCTTCCATTTCGACGACGGCGAACTTGCCGGCATCGTGCGCGGCGGATCGGAAATCGAAGCGCCGATTCGCGAGTACGTTGTCAGACGGTGCATTCACAATGCTTTCCTCACAGGCTTTTTTGGGTTCGAACAGCCCCGCGGCGTCGCGCGCCGCTCGCTTGGTCGCGCCGCGCGTCCTTCACTGCCGCAGGTTCCGGGCGTTCGCATGGCCGTTTCATGTGTGCGCGAGCCTCAGCTCATTACCATGACGATCGCCTGGCTCGGCGCCACCACCGAGCCGACGATATTGCCGTCGTTGTGCTGCGTCATGTCGCCGAGCCGCACGGCGGGCGCGCCTTCGAGCATCACGCAGACGCTGCCGAGCGGGAAGGCGACCGGCCCCATCACCTGATTCGATACGACGCCGCCCGCCACGCCGGCCTGATCGCCGTCGCTCATGGAAATCTGCGATGCGGTCGTCAGCGCCGGCATCCCGCCGATCATCACCTTGGTCGTCGCCGGATTGCCGAGCATCGGCATCCCGATGTTCGGATAGGGAATCGGCACGGGCGGTGCGGGCGGCGCGGGCGTCTTGCAGACGTCGGGCGCGCCCATGCACTGCCCGGCCTGTTTGGTGACTGCGAACATGGTGTTCCCCTTAGCCGAGATCGATTTTTTCGCCGTCGATACGCACATGGCCCTCGGCCAGCACGCTCGCGTGCTGCGCGGTGATGTGCAGCCGCTCCTCGACCTGCATCCGCACGCGGCCGGCGCGCGTTTCGTCGACGTCTTCGGTCCAGCGGAAACTCGTGCGCGCCTTTTGCACCAGCCGCTCCACCGTCGATGTCATCTCCCGCGCGACCGTCCGCACGATGCCGAAGCGCGCCTGCGTCTCGCGAATCGACGCGTTCATCCGGTCGAAGGCGAGATCGCCGATCACGCCCTCCACGGCCACGCGCGGCGCACCGATGGCCACCTCCGACGTCGCGTTCATGCGGATGCGCGCGGCGTCGATCCGCAGCCCGCCTTGCGCCGCGTGCAGCGCGACGCCGCCCGGCAGCAGCAGATCGGCGCTGTCCGGGACCGCGCGCGCCAGCACCGCCAGCACGTAAGCCGCGACGTTTGCGCCGGCGCGGCAGACCAGCACGGAATCGCCGCAATCCGGCTCGACGAGGCAGCTATCCGCGCGCAGCGCGCGCTCCAGAGAGCCATCGGCTGCGCTCAGGAAGTACCACTGTCCCGCGCGCCCGGTCACGGTCGCGTAGACGAGACTGGCCGCTTCGTCGTTGCTCGCCCGCATCATCGGGACCAGATTGGTTTGCTTCATGGTTCGTTCCGCCTGTCGAGTCGTGTGTCGAGTCGTGTTTGCCGCGTCCGCTCTGCCGGGCGCGTCATCGGGCGCGCCACTCTTCGGCCTGCAACAGCAGGTCGTCCGTGGGACGCACGTTGCTCAGGTTCGCGCCGTCCCAGCGCGTGCGTTCCTGTTTCAGCGCGTGTGCGTTGGAGCCGCTCAAATCCGCGCGGGAGCCGTCCGCCTCGGAAAAATCCGCATGAGACAGCTCGCAGTTCACGAACCGCGCGGCTTTCAGCGATGCGCGCCGCCACGTCGCCTTCTTCAATACCGAGCGGTCCCAGTGCACGCCATCGGCGCGTGCGTCGGAAAAATCCGCCCCGCTCGCATCCGATAAATCGAAGCGCGCGCCCTGCAAGTCGGCCTGCGCGAGCCGCGCGCCGAGCAGCGCCGTGTACTGGCCTTTCACGCCGGCCAGCATTGCGCCGTCGAGTTGCGCATCGATGAAACTCGTGCGGTCCAGCGCGAGCCCGCCGAGATTCGCGCCTTGCAGTTGCGCGGCGTCGAGAATCGTCATGGTCAGGTCGCACGTCCGCAGATCATGGCCGCGAAGGTTCGCGCCCTTTAGATAAGCATTGCGCAACGACGCGCCCGCCAGCTTGGCGCTCGCGAGATCGGTGTTCATCGCGGTCCAGCGAACGAGCGTCGCGCGCGAGAAGTCCGTTCCGGCGAATACGCTGCCGTAGGCATCGGCGCGAATGAGCCGCGCCCCGGCGAACGAGCTCGCGTTGCAATCGCAGGCGTTGAAATGTGCGCCGGAAAAGTCCGCGTCCTGCGCATTCGCTGCGCGCAGATCGACGCGCGTGAATGTCGCGCCCGCGGCCTGCGCGCGCGTCAGATTCGCGCCGGACAGTGCGACCTTTTGGAATTCCGCGCCGGCGAGCATCGCGCCCGACAGATTCGCGCCCGCTAGCGAGACATTCGTGAAGCGGCTTCCGGACAAGTCCTGACCGGACAGATCAATGCCGCTCAGATCGATATCGGCGATCTGCCGGTCGCGGGCGAGCGCGTTCCTGAGCTGCTCCGGCGTCATGCTGCCTTTCTCCGCGTGCGGCGCGCTTTGCCTTGCCTGCCTGTTGCTTTCATCGCTTGCTCCGTCGTTGTTGCTTCTGCGTGAGTCTCGCGCGACGGTGCTACCGCCGTGTTGCAATGTCCGGCGGCTGCGTTACGGATGTAACCGGAGCCGTTCACGCGGCGACGCCCGGCACGATGTCCGCGCGTGCCGTCTCGTCCTGCCGTGCGCCGCCGTGGCCGAGAAACGCCAGGCGCTTTTGCAGCACGCTCGCGCTCGTCAGTTCCAGGATTTCGGAAAAGGCCATGCGCGTCATGGATTTGGGATCGGCCGTGCGCGCGCCCTGCTCCGCCATCAGCGTGGCGATGACCTCGCGGTAGTCCTCGATGCCCGCCACCATGATGTCGAACCAGCTCAGCCACGCGGCCTCGATGGTCTCGTCCTGCACGAGCAGCTTGCACAGACGTCCGATGCGCGTCGCCTGATCGAGCAGGATCACGTCGATCTCGCTTTCGTTCGCGCCGAGGCGCTCGCGCAGGCCGGCGTCCCATCGGACGCTGATTTCGGGAAGGAAGATGTAGCGCAAACCCTGCACGATGCCGATGCGGCTATCGGCCGAGGGAATCATCGTGAAACCGTCGATCGCCCAGCCTTCGCCGGGAAAGCCGACGATCTGGCGCACGAGTTCGACCGTATCCGCGATGCGCGTGGGCACCTTGAACATGACCGTGAGGCCGGGACGCGCGTTGTCGGTCCACTCGCCCGGCGGCAGCACGCGGCCGACGAAAGCATCGGTCTGCGCCGCGCCGTTCGCGAGCGAGAACACGCTCGCGGCGAGCCTTGCGGCGTCGAAGCCCGCTTCGGCTTTCACTTCGAGACCGACGGATAGTTCCTGACTCGATCCATACCGCCCGAGCACGGGGCGCAGCACGACTTCGCGCACGCGCGCGTCGCTCGTCAGCAGCGTGACCAGCGGCCCGACGAAATGCCTGAAACGCGCGCCGACCGGATAGACGACCGACGCCGGCATCGTGGGCGCGCCATGACCGCGCAGTCGCGCGAGTCCGCCAGCCGAAATCTGCTGTGTCAAGCCCACGAAATAATGATCCACAGCGTCGGCCATCGCCGTTCCTTGTTGTTGTGTCGCGCCGGTTCGAGTACGTCGCAGTGTAGCCATGCGCGGCGCGGCCAAAGCTCCGAGCAGAGCGCCAAAGAGGCGACTATTCGTGGCTTTGCCGCGCCGCGTGTTTTGCATCGCGCGTTGCATCGCGCTTGCTCGGCGCCGGCTGTTCGCTAACCTCGCGCTTATTTCGCGACACCGACCCGCTGGCAGCTCGCGAGCGCGCCGTTGCTGCCTTGCGTGTAGGCGAGGCGGTATCCGCCGTTCGCGAGACCGTGCTTCGACGCCAGTACGATCTGACCGAGCGTGCCCCTGGCGGCGGGACGCGCCATCGACGGCTGTTGCTCGATGATCAGATCCGCGAGTTGCGGATTCGCGCGCGCTTCGTCCGCGCCGATGATGCGCCGCACGTTCGACACGCTGCCGCGGTACCACCCGTAGAACGGCCGATACGCCGGCCCCGCGTAATGGCTGTCGATGATCATGTACGGATCGAGCGTCTTCAGCGCGTGCAGCACGTCGTTATCGTTGAGGATGTAGGCGAGATCGCCGCCGAGACGCGAACCCGGCTCGCCGATGTGCGCCGGATCGTAGCGCCAGCCTTCCGGCCCGTTGCGCAGCTCGGACCACTTCTTCCCCGTCCAGGTCACGACATGCGACAGCGCGATGGTGGAGGTTGCCGTCTCCGGAACCGTCACGTTGTTGACCTTCGGCGGCGCGACCGTGATGTACAGCAGATCGCCCGGCAGCAGGTGCTTCGACGTGTCGTCGAAGTTGCCGTGATTGATGTCGAGCAGCACGCCCGTCTGTTGCGGACCGGCCCATTTGGGCGTGCTCGCCGCGCCGGCGGGCGTCATGCACGCCTGCGTGGTGATGCCGGTTTCGACTTCGCGGTTGTCCGTGGTCAGTCCCGCGAAGTTGTAGACCCACGCGGTGAAGTCGGAGCAGTCCACGCCGTGCCATTGAATCTGCGCGGGCGGCAAGGCCTGCGCGCTCGCTTCGCCCTGGTGCTGAACGATCTGCGAGCCGTCGATGCCGCTGCGCTGCGCGGTGCAGGTCATGCCGTACTTCTGCGTCGAACTGCTCTTCTCGCCCGACGTGCTGCCCTTCGACGAATTGCGATACCTCGGATCGGCCGACGACGAATCGTCCGGCGGCAGCCAGCCCGGAACGTGGTGATGGCAATAGTTGACATTCTGATCGACCCAGTAATTTTCGACTGCGATCACGAGTTCGCGCTGGAACATGGCGATGTCCGTGCATCCGGCGGGCGGCTCGATCGCGCCGTACTGGCCGGCGAGCGGGCCCCAGCTGCTCGTCGTCTGGAAGGTCGACCAGTTGGTCTTCGTCATATTGCCGGTGAGCTTCGCCTGCACGTCGTTCCTGCGGCCTTCGAAGAGCGCGAGGTTGTCGTTCAGCAAGGCGATGCGGTCGCCGCACGTCGACGCGCTGCCCTTCGCCGTCTGGATCGCGCCCGGCATCACCGGCTCCAGTTGCGCGACCGACGTGATGCCCGAGCGGTTGCGCGGGTTCGACATGTGCATCGACGCGCCCGCCGTGATCGAGCAGTTGCCGCCGTCGGGCGCGCCGAGCGTGCCGTCGGCGGCGACATTGCCCGCGCCCGCGTGGCACGAAGTCAGCGTGTCGCCGTTGGCGGCCTGCGCGACGATGTCCTGCGTGCTCGCATCGATGGAACTGCCGTCGGTAGTGCGGCTTTCGGATTCCGCGCCGAGGGCGAGCGCCATCTTCGCGCCGTCCGTGACCGCCGACGCCGTGCCCATCGCGACGAGCGTCGGCGTCGTCTGCTGCACGTCGATATCGCCGGCGAACGCGTTCACGCGCGCCATCGCCGCGGCGATATGGCCCGCGACGAGGCCGCCCGCGGCGCGCGCATCGGCGACGACCGCGTTCGAGTACGCGGATACGACCATCTGCGACGGCGCGCTGAGATAGACCGCGTCGAGTTCGCCGGAGAGGCTCGTGGCCGTTCCATTCGCTTCCTCCTCGAAGCTGCCGCCCGTCACGCGCACGAGCAGCGGATAGCGCAGCGTGCCGCGCAGGCTGAACGTGCCGTCGCTATCGGTGGTGGCGACGGCGGCGGGTTTGTCGGACACCGTGCCGTCGGCGGAGATCTCGTGCGCGGTCACGGATGCGTTCGCAACCGGACCCATATACACGCCGCCCGACGTGGACGGCGTCGAGCCGCCGCACGCGGAAAGAAACAGGGAAAACGCCGCACCCGCCGCGACGGTGGAAAGAATGGGCTTCACGATGACCTTTTCGTTGGAATTTGCGCGCCGCAGGCACGGCGTGTGACATACGGATGCGGCTTCGCAAAGCCTTGCATCGACGTCGCCAGCGTAAGGGAAGCGTATGAAAGCCGATCCTGCGATCAGACTCGAAAAGCAGCGGCTTTTCGGGGAAATGGGCGCGGCGCGCGGCGAACAGGCTCCTCGACGCTCGCAAGACCGTCGACGTCTAGCTCCGCAAGCTGAACTGCAACATGTTCTTGGCGAGACCGATCCACGAACGGCAAAAAATCAGCATGGTCTTCCGAAGCACCTGGTCGCGGGGAAGCTCTTATGAATCGCCGTGCGGAGAACGTGGCGGCTTTCATCGCCATTGCGGAAAAGCTGTTTCAGTCGGAGAAACTGCCGGAAGGCGAATGCCGCGTCGCCGCGCGCGTGTTCGAGCGGCTGCAGACACCATCCGACGATGGCGTTCGGCCCCAGACGCGCTATCCCGCATGCGAGTGGCTCGACGCCACGCTTGCGCCCTTCATCGACGACGACACCGCCTACGTGCTCTTCACGCCCGGTGAACTCCGGCAGGACGACGGCGAATGGATCGATCCGGGCATGGGCGGCGGCATTCATAACGTTCGCAATAATCCGCATGCGATGCGAGCCGGTTCCGTGCCCTTTCTCGCCGTCTGGTCGCTGCTGACGAAAGACGGCGACTGGCGATCCTCAATCCGGCGCACGTATCGCCCTCTCAATACGAATCCCATGCCGCTTCATCTTCGCGTAGAGTGCGGGCTTCGACACCTGCAGCAGCTTCGCGCAGTTCGTCACATTGAAGCCGCACGCTTCGAGCGCGGCCTGTATCGCGATGCGTTCCGCTTCCTTCAGCGAAACCGGCGCGCCAAGATTGTCCGGCGACGCGCGGCCCGTCTGCGCGACAGGCGCACTGCCGAGAAGCGACGACACATCCGCGATACGCTCGCCCTCATTGAAATTGACGATCTTCTCGACGAGATTTTCGATCTCGCGCACATTGCCCGGCCAGTCGTGCGCTTCGAGTTGCCGCAATGCCTCTTCCGCGATCTCCGGCGTCGGCTTGTGCATGCGCGTGCAGTATCGATCGAGAAAGAATGCCGCCATTGCACGGATATCCTCGCGACGCTCGCGAAGCGGCGGAATCGTGATTTCGATCACGTTGCAGCGGTAGTACAAGTCTTCGCGGAAGGTCTTCGCGATCACCATCGACGCGAGATCACGATTGCTCGCGCAGATGATGCGCACATCGACGGGAATGCCGCGCGTATCGCCGATGCGCGTGACTTCGCGCTCTTGCAGCACGCGCAGCAGCTTCGCCTGCACGTCGATGGGCAGCTCCGATATCTCGTCGAGAAACACCGTGCCGCCATCGGCCGATTCGAACTTGCCCGGACGGCCGTCGCGCGCCGCTCCGGTGAAGCTGCCGGGCGCGTGGCCGAACAGCTCGCTTTCGATCAGCGCATGCGGCAACGCCGCGCAGTTGATCGCGATGAACGGCTGCGCGGCGCGCGCGCTCGCATTGTGGATCGCCTGAGCGAAGACTTCCTTGCCGACCCCGCTCTCGCCCGACAACAACACGTTCGATGCGCCGCGCGCCGCCTTCTTCGCGGCATCGACGGCGCGCTTCAGACCCGCGCTCGATCCGATCACGCTACCGAACGTGAAGCGGGCGTGATTGCCCGCGTAGCGCCCGGCCATCTTGCGCACGCGCCGCATCTCGCGAAACGTGTTGACGACCGACACCACTTCGCCGCAACGGTTCTTGATCGGAATGGCGGTGTCGAGCAGATGCAGATGCCGCGCCGGCGAATCGATGATCAGTTCGCGATCGACATAGCCCACGCCCGTGCGATAAATCGGTCCGACGATCGGCTCGAAATCGATCACTTCGTTGAGCGTCTTGCCGATGCTCGTCTTCGGATCGATGCCGAGGATGCGCCCCGCGACCGAATTGACGTGCCGCAGCACGTGGCCTTGCCCGATGACCATCAGACCGTCGCCGATATGATCGATGATCGCGCGCTGTTCCTCGACGAGCGTGTCATAGGCGGCGAGATCAAAGGCGCTGTGAAGCAGGACGTCGAGCGTCGCGCCGAGCAGCGCGATCCACGGAGCGGGCGTCGGATCATCTGATGAAGGCGAACGCAACGCGACGAGAAAGACCCGCCGCCCGTGCGCATCGACGCGCAGCGCGAACGCCTGCGCAACCGATGCAGCCGCGCCTTGCAACGAGAGCATCACGCACCGTCCATCCGATGTCGCCGTCGCCGCTTCCGCGAGGGCGGCGAGCCGATCCGACGGACACTGCGCGAGGAACGCATCGAGCGTGGCATCGGCGATATGCGCGGCGCCTTCGAGCACATGGCCGCCGCGATCCAGCGTGCAGATGCATGCCTTCGCTTCGCGCGCCGCGAGACGGCGCGCCAAGCGCCAGCGGGGAGACGCGAGCGCGCTCTCCAGCGTGGCGATGTCGGGATCGAGCGCAACGGTGGCCATGTCTGCCTGCGAACGGTCGGGCAACGGCTTCGAATATATCAGGACAAAATCCCGCCGCCCGGCGTCGCGTGGCGCATCAGTCCTTCTGCGCGATCGCGGTCAGCGCGCCGCCGTTCAGCCGATACACCGTGACCGGCGCATCGATCCAGTCACCGTTCGCATCGAACTTCACGGGGCCGAGGATGCTCGCGAACGACTGAACGCGCAACGTCTTCACGAATACTTCGGGTTTCGCTGATCCCGCCTTTTGCATCGCGTCGGCGACCACGAGCGTCGCTGCGTAGAACGCGGGCGCGTAAGTATCGACATCGGCGCCGAACGCGCTCTTGAACTTCGCGCGGAACGTCTTGCCGTCGGGCAGCGTGTCGAGCGGCGCACCGCCCTGCGCGCAGAACATGCGCTTGTCGGCGACGCCCGCCGAGAGCTTGTCGAACTCGGGCGAACAGATGCCGTCGCCGCCGACGAGCGTCGCGTTCACGCCGAGCTCGCCCATCTGCCGCGCGAGCGTCGCGGCTTGCGCGTAGTAGCCGCCGTAGAACACGACCTGCGGATTGCGCGACTTGATCTGCGTGAGGATCGCCTTGAAATCGGTTGACTTGTCGGTGCTGTATTCCCGCGCGACGACCTGCATGCCCTCCTTCTGCGCGGTCTTGATGAACACGTCGGCGACGCCCGTGCCGTATGCGGTCCGGTCATCGATCACGGCGGCGCGCTGCGCGCCGAGCACCTTCGATGCATAGACCGCCATGCGACCTCCCATCACGTTGTCGTTGGTGGCGAGGCGAAACACGTAGGGATAACCGAGATGCGTGAGATCCGGATTCGACGATGCGCCCGTAATCATCACGACATGCGCATCGTTATAGATACGCGCCGCCGGAATGCTCACGCCCGAGTTGTAATGGCCGATCACCGCCGAAACGCCATCGTCGACGAGCTTCTGCGCGACGTTCACGCCGACTTTCGGATCGCCCTGATCGTCCATCGAGATCAGCTCGAATTTCACGGGCTTGCCGGCGATCGTAAAGTCCGTCGCGTTCAGCTCGTCGATGGCGAGGCGCACGCCGCGCTCGTCGTCCTTGCCGCTTTGCGCCGCGCTGCCGGTGAGCGGTCCCGCCACGCCGATCTTGACCACTTGCTGCGCGTGTACAACGCTGCACAGCATCGCAGCGGATACGACGCACGCAATCGCCATGTTCATCGGTTTCATATCGTTTCCCCAGTCGCTGTGAATGACAGACTATCCAGAACGTCCCGTACCGGCGACAACGTGTCGAACTCGAAATCCGGACGCGGCTGCCACGCGCCGAGCGTATCGCCGCCGCGATTGATCCACGCCACCGCCATGCCGAGCGGCTTCGCGCCGTCGATATCGGCCCAGCTCGCGAGCGAGCAATGCAGCACCTCCTGCGCGGGCAGCGCGAGGCGGTCGAGCGCGAGCGAGAAGATCGCCTGCGACGGCTTGTACGCCTGCGCCATCTCCGCGGTCGTCACGTGCTCGAAGTAGCGCGTGAGCTGCGTGCGGCGCCACAGGTCGCTATCCATGTTCGTGATCGGCATGAGCGGATAGCGCGACGCGGCCCAGTCCAGAAACGGCGCCGCGTCCTCGTGCGCGGGCGATGCCTCGACGAGATGCGTGAGGAACACATCGGTCAGCGCATCCATCGTGTGGCCACGGCGCGCGCCGGGCCAGCGCGCATCCAGCACGGCCGCGAGCGCCTGCTGCGCGACATCGCGATAACGCGCGTACGCCTGGCCGCGGTAGAGCCGCACGTTGCGGATGTCCCAGTCGAGATAGATGTCGAACGGTGCGTCATTGGTTTCGACGGACAGCCGCCGCAGCACTTCCGTCATGCCGAGCGTGCCGCCGCGATCGACATCGACGAGCGTGCCGAAGTAATCGAAGGTCAGGGCTTTCGGGTTCATCGTGCATTCTCCTTGCGCGTCGCGAAGGCCTTCACGCGCTCGGCGGCGTCGGGGTCCGCGAAGGCCTCGATGGTCGCCGCGAATTCGAGTTCGAGGCTGCGCGAAAGCGTGTCCGTTAGTGCCGTGGTGACGGTCCGCTTGAGACGCGCAATCGACGTGTGCGACTTCCGCGCGATGCGCGCCGCCAGCGTCATCGCCGTGGCGAGCATCGCAGCGCGCGGCACGACGCGATTGACGAGCCCCATCGACAACAGCGACTGCGCGCTTTGCCGTTCGCCGAGCAGCCACAGTTCCATCGCGCGTTGATGGCCGACCGATTGCGGCAGCAGATGCGTGACGCCGCCCGTCACGAACTGGCCCCACTCCATTTCCGGAAAGAACGCGACGAGATCGTCCGACGCCACGACGATGTCGCAATTGAGCATCCACTCGAAACCGCCGCCGACCGCGAAGCCATGCACCGCACCGACGACCGGCTTCGCGTTGAACATCAAATCGCGCGTGATGCGCTGGATGCGCTCGATGTGACTACGAATGTTCGCATCGCTCGCGCTCTGCTCGCCGAATTCCTTGAGATCGTCGCCCGCGCAGAACGCGCGGCCTTCGCCCGTCAGCACGATCACGCGGCACGACGCGTCGTCGTTCGCGCGTTGCAACGCGTCGTGCAGATCGTCGAGCAGCGGCCCGCCGATCGCGTTCATGCGCTCGGGGCGCGCGAGCGTCACGATGCAAACGGGCCCATCCATGCTTGTCTTCACGTAGCTCATGCGGGCTCCTTGTCGATCCAGCGTGTCTTGCCTTCGGTGCGCGGAAAGTGTTCGAACGGGACCATGGTCACGGCCGCGCTCGCGCCGATGCGCTCGCGCACGGTCGTCTCGATGCGCAGCGCCGCATCCGGCCAGCGCTCGACGGGCAAGCCGTTCGCGGCCTCGACGGTCATCGCGATGCGGTCGTACGGACCCGGCCCTTTCAGCACGATGCGGAACATGCCCGACGCCCATTGCGGCAGCGCCTCGACCGCGAGCCGCACCGCGCCCGGAAACACGTTCACCCCGCGCACGTTGAACATGTCGTCGGTGCGGCCCGTCACACGAAAGCGCCACGCGCTGCGGCCGTCCGGACCAGGATCGGTGGCGGTCACCGTGACGACGTCGCGCGTCCGATAGCGCACGAGCGGCTGACATTGCTTGCGCAAGTGCGTGCAAACGAGCTCGCCTGTCGTGCCCGCTTCGATCGGCACACGCGCGAGCGTCTCGGGGTCAACGATCTCGGCGAACACCACGTCCGCCGCGTGATAAAGCAGATCGTGGGTCCAGTCGGTCTGTCCGCCAAGAATGCTCAGCACTTCCGATAGGCCGAAGTTCGCATTGCGCACCTTGAAGCCCCACTTCTCTTCCATCGCGGCGCGCAGTTCGGGATTGTCGAGACCCGCTTCGCCGCCGAAGAGACCGAGCTTCAGCCGGAGATCGCGCGGCGCGGGGCCGCGGGTCTCGCGCAACACCTGTTCGATCAGCGCGGGATAGGACGGCGTGCAGGAAATCGCGTTGATGCCGAGATTGAGGATCGAATCGATCAGGAGCCGCGTGTTGCCGACGCCGAACGGCACGACCGTCGCACCGGTGGCTTCGAGAATCGTGTGATCGGTGAAGCCGCCCGTCCACATGCAGTAGTTCAGGCAATGCACGACGCGATCGTCCGGACGGAGGCCCGCCGCCCACATCGAGCGCGCGCCGACGCGGGCGATGTCCGCAGCGTCGCGAGCGCTGTTGGCGAGAATCAGCGGCCGGCCGGTCGTGCCCGACGTGCGATGCAGCCGCGCGATGCCGGCTTCCGCGCACGCGGCGTAATTGCCGTACGGCGACGCGCCTTCCTGGCTCACGCGCAGCTCGTCCTTCTCGGTGAAAGGCATGTCCTGGAGCGTATCGAGCGTGATGTCGTCGCGGCCGGTCCAGTGCGCGAGCTTGGTCCGGTAGAACGCGGACATCGAGCGCAGATACGGCCAGTGCGATGCCCAGAGCGCGTCCTGCTGGCGGCGCACGTCGGCGGGCGGAAGCGTTTCGAACGCTTCGTCGAAAAAGACGCCGTGCGTCGGGGAATGATCAGCCATGTGCCTTCTCTCGTCGTGTGAGCGGGTCATCGCGGCGCGCGCTTCGATCGCGCATCGCTCGACGATGGCGCGCGCGTGGCTCGCCGTGCCGACCGGGCCGCCGGCATCGGAAGCGACAATGTCGAACCAGTACAGCGAGCCTTCGAGGTCGCGGAAAGTCGCGGTCGCGAAGACTTCGGCGCCGAGCGGCGTGGGCGCGAAATGATTAAGATGCGTCGTCACGCCGACGGACAGTTGCCCTTCGCCGACAGCATCGCGCAGTGTTTCGGCGCACGCGCGCTCGATCAGCGACAGCAGCGCGGGCGTGGACAGCACGTCGGGGTAGCGCTCGCCCGTGCGTTGCGCGTGAGCAGACGCGAGATCCGCGGTCGTGACGGTATGGGTGAGCGTGGTGGCTCGGCCTCGTTCGATCATGTGCAGCTCCGGGTTGTCTGGAGCGCAATTAATGCAAGGGCCGGGCCAAATGCGTCAAGGCCCCGGCTGGCGGGGCTTTGCGGGTTTGCGGATGCCGCGGGTCGGCATGGTGGAAAGATTCTTAACGTTGCGATTCGAAACGGTCGTCGGATTGTTTTACGGTGATAGCTTCCCGTCATCGGCGTCAACACCACCCCGAACCACCAACGGAAAGCAAAAAGCCGCCTCGACGTTTTCGAAATTATTTTCAGCGCGATTCCTGATAATACGAATTGTCACGCATGGGGGTACGGCGGGAGGTGCAGTCGCACCCAATGGGGGAAGGTTCGGCCCGACCGAACTGAATCTGACTTTTTGCCGAATCTGCGCTACGTGAGCCTGGCGTCCTGCAATTCGCGGAGCCGCTCGCCAGCGCGCACTTCAGCAGTATTCAGGTCGCTCGAAGATTGATCCCGCGAGCTGCGCGAGGCCCGTCTCGCCGCGCCATCTGAACGGCCGCTCGCTCTACGATGTGAGCCTCGATATCGAAGCGTGAAGGTCAGTCGTGAGACATCCGAGGCCGATGAGCGTCTTTTCGACGGCCACGTCCAGCGGCGTATGCGGCTCGTGCCCGAGTGTGTGGACGAGCCGCGCGTTATTCAGATGCACGGGCGTCGTCCATAGATAGCGCATTTCCCGAAGCTCCCTGAACGTCACATTGAACGGCGCGGCGAGCGCAAGCAGCCACCACGGAAAGCCGCCGACAGAGGGCTCGCGTCCGATGCGGCGCGCGACTACACGACGAATCGCGTCGGCCAAGCCGGTGCCGTCCTCGTCCCAATGACCGCTCATGTGGAAGCGCGCGAACGCATCAAGCGAATGGCGGTGCGCAAGCAGTTTTACCATCGTGCGAGCCACATCGGGCAGATACGCCCATTGATGTCCGATGCCGCGCGCACCCGGATTGCTGATCTTCGTGACCGGCTTTCCGGGCTTCACGAGTCCTTGCGCGAGCCAGTTATTGCCCGCTCTTGGCCCGAAAAAGTCCCCCGCGCGCACTATCAGCACGCGCGCGCCTTCCTTGCTCGCGCGTTGCAGACGCGCTTCCATTTCCACGCGAATCGCGCCTTTCCTGGTGACGGGATGCTGCGACGCGTCTTCGTCGATGAACGGAAACGCGTCCGGCCCGAAGTTGTAGACCGTGCCCGGCAACACGATGGTAGCGCCCTGCGCCTTCGCGGCCGCGATGGTGTTGTCGATCATCGGCAGCACGAGTTCGGCCCAGCGCTTGTAGCCCGGCGGATTTACCGCGTGCACGATCACGGATACGCCCTGCGCCGCGCGCGTCACGTCGGCCGCGTTCATCGCATCGCCGTGAATCCATTCGATGCCGTCGCCCTTTGATGCCCCCGCGCCACGCCGCAGCCCGCGCACGCGCCAGCCCGCGTCGCGCAATTGCCGCGCCACTTCCCCGCCAATGCCGCCCGTCGCCCCAAGTATCAAAACCGTTTCGCCTTGCGCCATGTCACGCCCCCAAAGTTGTTGGCGGAGCCATTCTCCGCCCTTCGCGCGCACATTAAAATTGGCGAACTTCGTTTATCCGATATACAAAAACGTATGGCAGACGACATCGGCTGGGAGCTCTACCGAACGTTCCTCGCAGTGCTGCGCGAAGGCTCGCTGTCGGGTGCAGCGCGGGCGCTCGGCATCACGCAGCCGACGGCGGGGCGCCACGTTGAAGCGCTCGAACGGGCGCTGAAGGTGAGCTTATTCACGCGCTCACAGAACGGGCTTCAGCCAACCGACGTTGGGCTTGCATTACAGTCGCACGCCGAAGCGATGCAGAGCACGGCGGCATCGCTCAAGCGCGCGGCGAGCGGCCACACGGGCGACGATGGCGCGGGCGTGCAGGGCGTCGTGCGCGTATCCACGAGCGAAGTGGTCGGGGTCGAAGTGCTGCCGCCGGTCATCGCGGCGTTGCGCGAGCGGCATCCGCGATTGATCGTCGAACTCGTGCTGTCGAACCGCGTGCAGGACTTGCTGAGGCGCGAAGTGGATATTGCCGTGCGCATGGTGCGTCCGCGTCAGACGCAACTCGTCGCGCGGCGCGTCGGCGTGATCGACGTCGGGCTTCACGCGCGGCGCGACTATCTCGACCGTCACGGCACGCCGCGCAGCATGGCGGCGCTCGCAGAGCACGCCGTCATCGGCTACGACCAGCCAAACGCGTTCATTCGCGATGTGAGTCGCACGTTGCCGGGTTTTCGTCACGCGATGTTTTCGATGCGCGCCGATAGCGATCTTGCGCAACTCGCACTCATCCGCGCGGGCGCGGGAATCGGCGGATGTCATGTCGCGATTGCGCGCCGTGATGGTCTCGTACGCGTGCTGTCGAAGGCGTTCGCGCTCCAACTCGAAACCTGGGTGACGATGCACGAGAATCTGCGCGCGAGCCCGCGCTGCCGCGTTACCTTCGATGCCCTCGCTGACGCGCTCGAACAGTACGCGCGATAACGCCGCGACTGCCGCTCGGCACGGTGCTGACTGCCTGCGCGCACGGCTTTGTCGACATCTGCTGTATCGCGCCGCGACCGGCATCGGCGAGGCAATGCAACTGTCGGTGATCATCGCAATCGGCACCCGCTACTTCACCCGCTTCCGGTCAACTGCGGTGGGCGCGGTGAACTTCTCGTTCGGCGTCGGCGCGATCGTCGGCCCTATCGCAGGCAGCGGCTTGCTTGCGATGCGGCATACTTGGCGGTTTCCCATGGTCGTATTCGGCCTCCTCTGGGTGGTCGCGATCGTGCTGCTCGCTGTGGCGGTGCGCCCATGGTTCAGCGAAGTCCGGGCCGCGGAAGCGAGCCGCAATAGCGCGCAGATTTCCGCGGCGCCGACGCTGCTCAACCGCAACACCGCTCTGTTGACGGTGCTCAGCCTGATCGGCAGCCTGATCATCTATGAGTATCTCGGCATGTACCCAACGTTCCTGCGCGAGCATCTGGCCTTCACGCCGGCCGTTACCGGACACGTGATGAGCGCCTACGGAATCGGTGTGTTCGCATCGATTGCTGGCGGCTGGATCGGCGACTCCCTGTCGGCTCGCAAAATGCTCTCGGTGAGCTTTCTGATTGCCGCCGTGCTCGGCTACGGGTTGTTCTACTCCGCCACCAGCGTGGCTGCACAGGAAGCGTTGTCGTTCGTGTGGGGGCTCGTCGTCAGCGGAACCATTTATGTGAACCTCGCCGGTTATCACAGCGCGTAAAGCATCCGATGATTCGCGGCCGACTCGTCGAAATGTGGCGCGAGGCGCGCAAGACGCTCGATCCGGTCGCGGCGTGGGCGTCGATCTGCGAAGACCCAAAGAAGGCGAAGCGCTACAAGAGCGTGCGCGGCCTCGGCGGTTTCGTGCGCGCGGACTGGGACACGGCGACCGAGATCATCGCGGCGGCGAATGCATATACCATCGGCAAGTACGGACCCGATCGCGTGATCGGCTTCTCGCCGATTCCGGCCATGTCGATGGTGTCCTACGCCGCCGGCGCGCGCTATCTGAGTCTGATCGGCGGTGCGTGTCTGTCGTTCTACGACTGGTATTGCGACTTGCCGCCTGCCTCGCCGCAAATCTGGGGCGAACAGACCGACGTACCCGAATCCGCCGACTGGTACAACTCCACGTACCTGATGGTGTGGGGCCCGACACTGCCGGCAACGCGGTGAGCCAGAACAACTGATCTTTCGTGAAGTGGAAGCCGCCTTTATCGAGACTGACGACCACCACGCTCCAGAGCGACCACACCGCGAAGGCCAGCGCGAGCGCGGGAATTGAAATCCAGAGATTGCGGCGGGCAACTGATTCTCCCGTCGCACGCCAGAAGACGGCGTTCTCGGGCTCCCATCGGGTGAGCAGGTATCTTGATGACATGGCTAGTGTTTGGGTTGAAACGTGAAATGCATGCTGATGAGACTGACGGCGGTGGCGCCGAACATCAGCATGAAACAGGTGGTGCGTACGCCCGTGAGATCGACGAGCACGCCGAAGAGGATCGGCAAAAGGAAGCCGGCGAGACCGCCCGCAAGGCCGACGATGCCCGACACCGCACCGATATTCGCGGAGAACTCATCCGAGACGAACTTGAATACCGACGCCTTGCCGATCGCCATGGCAACGCCGACAACGAACATCAGCGCCGTGTAGGCGACCGGCCCCGTCTCGATGCGAAACGTGCATGGACCGTCCTTCGCGTGGACGACGAAATCCGTGACCGGGTATCCGCCGTGAGGATGAGGCGGCGATGTGCCGCTAGTCAAAAAGGATTAGCGGCACCGCCGTGTACGACCGGGGCCGAGGTAGATGCGCATTGCCCATCAATGCCTTTGTCGCGCCGTTTAGCCGACGCTATCCGAAATGCACGCGGCATTCGAATAGCACTCGGCTTGGCGGCCCGGATCAGGCGATCCATCCACCGTCGACCGTCAGGCTCTCGCCGGTCGTATAGCCTGCTTCGGGGCTGGCGAGATAAGCTACGGCCGCCGCGATTTCTGCCGGTTTGCCGAAACGTCCCACGCTTGCGAGCTTCGTCATCGTTGCGTGGTCTTCCGTGCCGGGCTGGGGAGCAAGTTCTGTATCGATCGGGCCGGGCTGGACGGCATTCACGGTCACGCCGTATTTGCCGAGTTCGCGAGATAGCCCGCGAGTAAAGCCTCTGAGAGCGAACTTCGATGCTATGTAGAGCGTCACGCCAGGCAGGGGCGCGGCTTCGCCAAAGGCCGAGCCCACGTTGATAATGCGTCCCCATCCCGCCGCGACCATTCGCGCTGCCGCGTCTTTTGCCAGTTCGATCGGCGCACGCACGTTCAGGTTGAAGTGAGTGTCGTATGACGTCTCCGAAGAATCGAGAAATGGGCCGTACTCGACCGTGCCAGCGTTGTTAACAAGGATATCGAGCCGCCCCTCGAAGCGGCCGCCGAACGCGCCGTTCAGTGAGTCAGTAAGGCTCTTGACGCCTTCGGGCTGCGACAGGTTGGCGCCGACAGCCTCAGCCTCGCCACCGGCATCACGGATCTCCTTGACGACTGCTTCGGCCCGCGCCGGACTCGACGCATAGTGAACGATGACCGACGCGCCGTCGCGCGCAAGACGTGCGGCAATAGCTGCACCGATTCCTCGCGAAGCGCCAGTAACGAGGGCGAGTTTGCCTTTCAGAGCTTGAGTCATTTTTTCCTCAACAGGTAGGTTTCAAAGCGGTTCTCCGGCCCGGGTAGCCGGGGGGGACCGCTGCATCGGAGCCAATGTTTTCGTGCACCGGCTGATGCGTATCCTCCGCTCGGGTGGCATCGCGCGGTAGTCGCGCGTGAGGAATAGCTCCTATTCCTGCGACGAGGGGGCAGACCGAAGCAGTCAGCGCCCAGGTGCGAAGCGGCTAGGCGGTGAGGTCCTCGCTCGATTTGCGCTCATTGAGAAGGTGCTCGACAAAAGCGACGAAAGCACGCGCCTTCGTGGTTGCCATGCGGCCGGACGGAAAAACTGCCCACAGATCAATCGGCGGCAACGTCCAGTCAGTCAGGACGGCCTTGACTGTGCCGTTCGCGAGTTCGGGGGCGAACATCCATTCCGAAGCGACAGCAAGGCCCATGTGAGCGAGTACCGCCGAGCGCATGCCTTCAGCTGCGTTCACGCTTATTCGGCCAGACAGCGTCACGGTTGAGTCGGAGCCGTCACTGCGGCTGAACAACCACGATTCACCGCCGCCTCGGACGGAGTACACGACCGCTTGATGTCGGTTTAGCTCGACAGGTGTTTGCGGACATCCCGCTTCCGCGAAATATGACGGTGTGCCGACGACGAGCCGCCGCCCGGTGGCGATACGGCGCGCAGTCATGGTCGAATCGTCCAGGGTGCCCATACGCAATGAGACATCGACGCCCTCTTCAAGCAAATCGACGGACCGGTCATGAAGTACGATATCGATGCTCAGACTGGGGTGTTGATCCAGGAAGGACTTCAGTGCCGGCAAGACGTGCAACCGTGCGAAGGTGACGGCTGCGCCTATGCGCAGTCGGCCGGACAAGCCATCCGCCGATTCACGCACTGCTTGTTCGGCCAACTCCGCCTCGTCGATGGCTCTGAGTGCGTGATCGTAGAACCGCTGACCGGCATCCGTCGGCGCCAGGCCCCGTGTCGATCTTAATAACAGACGGGCGCCCAGACGTTCCTCCAACTGTGCGACTGCCTTTGAGACGGCTGGTTGGCCCAGCTTCAACCTGCGTGCGGCGGCAGAGAATGAACCCGCATCGACAACTGTTACGAAAGTCTCCAACGCCACCATGCGGTCCATGTGCATCCTCCTGGCAGGATATCAGCGCAAGTGCGCAGTGTAGCGAACGGACGACCTCACGAGACAAAGCACGCCTTAGCTGGCGCCGCCCCGAAATCTTTCCGACGCGGCGCTTCATGCCGTCGAAATTGAAGGCGTTTCTCGATGCGCTGAAAGCGTGGGAGGGACCGCTTTGGCTTCCGTTGCGCTGAAGCCCGAGCCGTCGCGCTAGCGCCAGCCGAGCGCGGGGGCGACGTGCGTGAGGATCGATTCGATCACGTGTGCGCAGTACTCCACGCCGAGTTGATTCGGCACGGTCAACAGTAGCGTGTCGGCTTCCGCAATGGCCTCGTCGGCTGCGAGTTGCCTGACGAGCGCGTCGGGCTCTGCCGCATAACTGCGGCCGAACACTGTCCGGATGTTGCCGTCCAGCAGGCCGATCGTGTCGTCGCTGTTCGCATCGCGTCCGAAGTACATGCGGTCGCGATCGTTCATCAGCGCGAAGATGCTGCGACTCACCGACACGCGCGGCACGCGTACGTGTCCGGCGTCCTTCCATGCCTGCCGATACGCGCGAATCTGCTCGGCCTGCTGAACATGGAGCGGACGGCCCGACTCGTCGTTCTTCAGTGTCGAGCATTGCAGGTTCATGCCCATACCGGCTGCCCAGACGGCGGTGGCATCCGATCCCGAGCCCCACCAGATGCGATCGCGCAACCCTTCGGAATGGGGCTCGACGCGTAGCAGGCCCGGCGGGTTCGCAAACATCGGTCGGGGATTTGGCTCAGCGAAACCTTCGCCGCGCAGCACTTCGTAGAACACTTCAGTGTGTCGACGGGCCAGATCGACGTGTGTCTCACCTTCGCCCGGCGCATAGCCGAAATAGCGCCAGCCGTCGATCACCTGTTCGCCCGAGCCGCGGCTGATGCCGAGTTGCAGGCGTCCACCGGCGATGAGGTCGGCCGCGCCCGCATCCTCGGCCATGTACAGCGGGTTCTCGTACCTCATGTCAATGACGGCCGTGCCGATCTCGATGCGGCTGGTTCTCGCACCCACAGCCGCCAGCAGCGGAAACGGCGACGCGAGCTGGCGCGCGAAATGATGCACGCGGAAAAACGCGCCATCCGCGCCGAGCTGCTCCGCGGCAACCGCGAGGTCGATGGATTGCAGCAGGACGTCGGAAGCAGAACGCGCAAGCGAATGGGACGAAGGAGACCAATGGCCAAACGATAGAAAACCGATTTTTTTCATGTCAGCGTTGCGCGCAAGCGTGAGAAGACAATGAGCGTATGTTGCCCGAGTCGGGCAGACGCCGCTTGCACGCGCGCTGTCTGCCCGTTCTTTCTTCGCGGATCAGGCCGGAAAGTCGGTGGATGCGGAAAGCGCCTTCCAGGTTTGCGTTGCGGCAGTCACGTGCGCATTCTTTTCCGCGAGCGCCTTGAGCGTGTCCGTGCCGAACGGCAAACGCAGCGGCGGCTTCATTCCATCCGTGCCCGTCTAATCAAAAGTCCCTGTCGCGCCGACATTCCTTACCACTTCGTTTCGAATCCATCACGAACGAACGGAATGCGATATAGGAGAGCGACTCGTCGACTTCCAATAGAAAAAATTCTGGATCTCGGTCGCTTGTCCAATCCCCCGCTGATTGCGACCTGCTGTGACGAGGGAAAACCCTCAGCGTCGAACTTCCACCCCACAGCTCCGTCGGGCGCGGCACACGGGATGCGCCCCGACCGATCGTTACCCTCGTGATAACGAACGCATTCTGAAGCTGATTGAAACCACTTCGTCCGCTCCCTAGACTTGCCTCATGTCCTGAGCGAGAGTCCACATGTCCATTCAAAGTCAGAGCCAATCCCGCTGGGCCACGCGCCGCGCGGAAAAACATCGCCGGCTTGCGCGGGTTGCATCGATCGCGGATGGCATGGTGCTGCCCACCGGGCGCATCGTCGATGTCCTGCAAGCGCTCGTCGCACCTGGCGACCGCGTCGTCGTCGAGGGGAACAACCAGAAGCAGGCGGATTTCCTGTCGCGTTCGCTTGCGAAGGTCGATCCGGACATCGTCCACGACCTGCATCTCATCATTCCGAGCGTGAGCCGCGCCGAACATCTCGATCTCTTCGAGCGCGGCATCGCAAGGAAACTCGACTTCGCCTATGCCGGCGCGCAAAGTCTGCGCATCTCGCAGTTCCTGCAGGACGGCATCCTGGAGATCGGCGCGATTCACACCTACATCGAGCTGTATGCGCGGCTCTATGTGGACCTGACGCCGAACGTCGTGCTGTGCGCGGGCTACAAGGCCGATCGCGCAGGCAATCTCTATACGGGTCCGAGCACGGAGGACACGCCCTCGCTCGTCGAAGCCGCGGCGTTTCGCGACGGCATCGTGATCGCGCAGGTCAACGAGATCGTCGACGATCCGAAGGACCTGCCGCGCGTCGATATCCCCGGCTCGTGGATCGATTTCGTGGTGCAGGCCGACAAGCCTTTCTTCATCGAGCCGCTCTTTACGCGCGATCCACGTCTCATCACGCCGATCCAGGTGCTGATGGCGATGATGGCGATTCGCGGCATCTACGAGCGGCATCAGGTGCAGTCGCTCAATCATGGCATCGGCTTCAACACCGCGGCAATCGAACTGATCCTGCCGACCTACGGCGAAAGGCTCGGCCTCAAGGGCAAGATCTGTCGCCACTGGACGCTGAATCCTCATCCGACGCTGATCCCGGCGATCGAAACCGGCTGGGTCGAGAGCGTGCACTGCTTCGGCGGCGAACTCGGCATG
Organism: Caballeronia sp. INML3B; assembly: GCF_023631305.1. Lineage (NCBI taxonomy): Bacteria > Pseudomonadati > Pseudomonadota > Betaproteobacteria > Burkholderiales > Burkholderiaceae > Caballeronia > Caballeronia sp. INML3B. The sequence continues at coordinate 189,485 of NZ_JALQDI010000077.1, read as the reverse complement.
GAAGCGTATGTCGCGCAACGGCCCGACATCTTCTTCACCGGCCGCGACGGCTCGATGCGCTCCAATCGCACGATGTGCCAGCTCGCCGGGCAATACGCGGTGGACATGTTCATCGGCTCGACGCTGCAGATGGACGGCGCTGGCAATTCGTCGACGGTCACGCATGGGCGGCTCACCGGCTTCGGCGGCGCGCCGAACATGGGCCACGATCCGCACGGCCGGCGCCACGCGACGCCCGCATGGCTCGATCTCCTGCAAACGGATAGCCCCCTCGAACGCGGCCGCAAGCTCGTCGTGCAAATGGTCGAGACGTTCCAGGCGGGCGGCCAGCCGACCATCGTCGAATCGATCGATGCCGTCGAGGTGGGCCGCGAGTCCGGCATGCCGCTCGCACCGGTCATGATCTATGGCGACGACGTCACGCACGTGCTGACCGAGGAAGGCATCGCATATCTCTACAAGGCGCGCTCGCTCGAACATCGCAAGGAGATGATCGCCGCCGTCGCGGGGGTCACGCCGATCGGTCTCAAGAGCGACGCAGGCAAGCTTGCGGCGCTGCGCCGCGACGGCTTCGTCGCGCTGCCCGAGGACCTCGGCGTCCATCGCAGCGAGGCGAGCCGGTCGCTGCTCGCCGCGAAAAGCATGGCCGATATCGTCGACTGGTCGGACGGGCTGTACGAACCGCCCGCACGCTTTCGGAGCTGGTAATGCGCGAGAACCTCGCTATGAATGCGGCGCGGCCGCTGCGCCACGCACCGGATCTGGCCGAGCGTTTCGGCGCGCATGTGGTGGAAGCGCTGATCGATGAAGTCACGCTCGCGCCGAAACCCGGCCTCGTCGATATCCGCAGCCGCGGCGCGCATCGCGATCTCGACTGGAGGCTGATGTGCGTATCGGCGCTCGCATTGCAGCCGACGTTCGTCGAGCTGGCGCGAGCCGGCTTCGAAATCGAGCCGATGCTCGCGCTGCGCGAGCGCATCGGCGCAATCGGACGCGACGGCGAAGCGCGCATGCTCGGCGCGACTGGCGGGGTGAACACGCATCGCGGCGCGATCTGGGCGCTCGGGCTGCTCGTGACCGCAGCGGCACGCGCACCTTTGGAACTTGCACCGCGAGCCGTCGCGTTGCGTGCCGGGTCCATCGCTCGCGTGCAGGACCGCCACGCCCCGGCGATCACCGGCAACAAGGGCGAGCAGGCGTGCCTCGACTACCACGTCGGCGGCGCGCGCGCACAGGCGCAGGCCGGCTTCCCGCATGTCGTGGATATCGCGCTGCCGGAGCTCATGCGTTCGCGCTCGCGTGGCGACAGCGAAACGGCTGCGCGCCTCAACGCATTGCTCGCCGTGATGGCAACGCTCGATGACACCTGCGTGCTCGCGCGCGGCGGCCCTGACGCGCTCGCCGAAATGCAGCACGGCGCGCGGTGCGTGCTCGAACGAGGCGGCGCCGCCGCGCTCGCGGGGCGCCGCGAACTGAAGACCCTCGACCGGCGTCTCGTCGAACTGCACGTATCGCCCGGCGGCGCCGCCGATCTGCTCGCCGCAGCCATCTTTCTCGACCGGCTTCGAGGCGAAGCCAATCATCCGTCGAACGCATAGGAACACACATGGAAACCATCGTCCTCGAATTCCCGGCGGGGCAGCCCGCGCAAGGCCGCGCGCTCGTGGGGGTCGTCGCTTCGGGAGACCTCGAAGTGCTGCTCGAAGCGAACGCGGCGAATCGCACCGTCGTGAACATCACGACCTCCGTCGACGGAAAAGGCCGCCTCTGGCAAGCCGTGCTCGAACGCATCTTCGGCGACGGATCGCTGCCCGCCGCGAAACTCGAGATCAACGACTCGGGCGCGACGCCGGGCGTCGTGCAGATGCGCATCGGGCAAGTCTTCGAACAACTGAAATCAACCGGCGGAGCGTGAACATCATGGATACACGGCAACTGCTCGAACGCCAGAGCTTCATCGAGCTCGATGCGCGCAGCCGCGCAAAAAGACTCCTCGACAAAGGCACGTTCAGCGAACTGCTCGACCCGTTCCAGCGCGTCACGTCGCCGTGGCTCATGCGCCAGGGCATCGTCACGCAGGCCGACGACGGCATGGTGGTCGCCCGGGGCACTATCGACGGAGAGCCCGCCGTCGTGCTCGGCATCGACGGCGGATTCCAGGGCGGCAGCATGGGCGAGGTGTCGGCGGCGAAGATCGCGGGCAGCCTCGAACTCGCGGCCGAGGACAACCGCAACGGCATTCCGACGCGCGCGGTCATCCTCTTCGAAACGGGCGGTGTGCGCCTGCAGGAAGCCAATCTCGGGCTCGCGGCGATCGCGGAGATTCACGCGGGCATCGTCGACTTGCGGCGCTACCAGCCGGTGATCGGCATCACGGCCGGACCGATCGGCTGCTACGGCGGCATGTCTATCGCGGCAGGCCTGTGCAGCTATCTCATCGGCACGCGCGAAGCGCGCCTCGGCCTCAACGGGCCTGCTGTCATCGAGCAGGAAGCGGGCATCGCCGAATTCGATTCGCGCGACCGTCCGATGATCTGGAGCTTCACCGGTTGCGAGCAACGGCATCGCACGGGACTCGTCGATGACTACGTCGCCGACGACGCCGATGCGATGCGCGCGGCCGTCATCGACCTGTTTCGCGCGGGCCGGCCCGAGGCATGCCGCAGCGAACGCGTCGCGGGTTTCCTGGCGCGGCTTTCCGAGGTCGATCCGGGCGTGCAGGCCACGCCCGAACAGGTAGCCGCCATCTACGGCAAGGGGTTTCAGTCATGAGCACACAAGAGCTTTCGAAGCGCGGCGCGGTCTGGCTCGACGCGCTCACGTACAGCGCGCCGTTGCAGCCCGGCTATCCGCCGTCCGTGCGTGTCGCCGATGCGCGGCTGGGCGAGCATCGCGCACGCTTTATCGCCGTGGTGCCCGATCCGGACAACCCGTTCCCGCGCGCGCGCGGCGGCGAGGTCGGGCTTGTCGAGGCGTGGGAACTTGCGCGGGCGGTGCGCGAAGTCATTGCGGCCGACAAGGAGCGCGACGAGAAGCGCGTAATCGTCGCGGTCATCGATGTCGCGAGTCAGGCGTACGGACGGCGCGAAGAAGCGTATGGCATCCACCAGGCGCTCGCCGGTGCCGCGGATGCTTACGCCAGCGCACGGCTCGCGGGTCATCCGGTGATCGGGCTGATCGTCGGGCGCGCGATGTCCGGGGCGTTTCTCGCGCACGGCTATCAGGCGAACCGGCTGATCGCGCTCGCCGATTCGCAGGTCATGGTTCATGCGATGGGCAAGGAATCGGCCGCGCGGGTCACGCTGCGCTCGGTCGCGGATCTCGAAGCCTTCACGGCGCGCGTGCCGCCGATGGCCTACGACATCGACAACTATGCGTCGCTCGGGCTGCTGTGGAAGCTCCTCAGCGTGAGCGATGCCGATGCGCCGACCCGCGCCGATCAGACGGCCGTCGAGACGTCCCTGCAAGCCGCCTTCGACGACATTCGCCGCGACCCTTCGCGCGGGCTGGAAAGCCGGCTCGGCAGCGAACACCGCGCGGCCTCCGCGACCGTGCGGCGCAAGTTGCGGGAGCAGTGGCGCTAGAACCGGCCCTTCGCAGCGGCTCGCTAGAAGCCAATAAATTTATTAACGGAGACACGAAATGATCATCTACGGAACCGCCCTTCTGGCGTTCTGCCACCTCGCAGGACTATTTCTCGGCGATCTGCTCGGCGTTGCCATCGGCGTGAAGACCAACGTCGGCGGCGTCGGCATCGCAATGTTGCTGCTGATTTTCCTGCGCCTCTATCTGCACAAGAAGGGCTGGCTGCCGAAGGAGACCGAAGCGGGCGTGGGCTTCTGGGGCGCGATGTACATCCCCGTCGTCGTCGCGATGGCGGCCAACCAGAACGTTGTCGCCGCGCTCAAGGGCGGTCCCGTCGCGCTGCTGTCGGCGTTGGGCGCTGCCGCTGTCTGCGCGGGCTGCATCGCCGTCCTTTCCCGCACCGGTCACGACAGCACGTCGTTCGTGAACGCCCCGCACCTCGAAGAAATCTGAAGCAGGAGACCGCCATGCTGCATATGCTCGACAAGATTCTGATCCAGAACGGCCTCGTCACCGCGTTCTTCCTCGTGGGCCTCATCATGTGGGTGTCGTCGGTGATTTCGCGCAAGCTGACCTTCGGGCGCGTGCACGGCTCGGCGATCGCGATCGTCATCGGCCTCGTGCTTGCCTACCTCGGCGGCGCGTTCACCGGAGGACAAAAAGGTCTCGCGGACCTGCCGCTGTTTACCGGCGTCGGTCTGATGGGCGGTGCGATGCTGCGCGACTTCGCCATCGTCGCGACCGCGTTCGAAGTGCAGGCGACCGAAGCCCGCAAGGCGGGACTGATCGGCGTGGTCTCGCTGCTGCTCGGGACAGTGCTGCCGTTCATCGTCGGCGCGAGCATCGCGCATGCGTTCGGCTACACGGACGCGGTCAGCATGACGACCATCGGTGCGGGCGCGGTCACGTATATCGTGGGTCCCGTGACGGGCGCGGCGATCGGCGCGAGCTCGGATGTGATCGCGCTCAGCATCGCGACGGGTCTCATCAAGGCGATCATCGTGATGATCGGCACGCCGATCGCGGCAGGCTTCATGGGGTTGAAGACGCCACGGTCCGCGATGATCTTCGGCGGGCTGGCCGGCACGGTGAGCGGCGTCAGCGCGGGGCTGGCCGCAACCGACCGGCGGCTCGTTCCCTACGGCGCGCTGATCGCGACCTTCCATACGGGCGTCGGCTGCCTGCTCGGGCCCTCGCTGCTTTTCTTTGCGACCAAGGCGCTGATGGGCGCGTGATGCGTCCGAGAGAACCATCGTGTCCATCACCGAAGAAATCATCCGCCCGCACGACCTCCTGTGGATTGCAACGCCGCAAGACATCCGGCCGATTTCGGACGTGCCTGCATGGGCTTCGCCCGAGTGGCTGTCGGTCGCGCCGGTCGTCGTGCGGCGCGAGGCGGTCGCGGAACATGGCCTCGTGCCGGTGGGGATTCGAGGGCGCACGCGCGGCGAGCGCTTCGCGGCGTTCGTGGCCCGCGAGCGCATCGTGCGGCGCGTGACACCCGAGGCGCTCGCCCGGGGGCGCGGCTGGCGGGCACACGTCGCGCTCGCGAACCTGCCCTGCATTCGCGCACTCGATCGCATCGCGCCCGAACTCGACCGGCTCGCGTTGACCTGGGGCGTTGCCGGCAGCGTCGGCTTTGCGCTGGCAAGCGGCGTGAGCACGCTCCGGGAGGACAGCGACCTCGACCTTCTGGTGCGTGCGGAGCGGCCGTTGCCGCGAGAGGAAGCGCGGGCGCTGCTGTCGCTGCTGCGAGCCGCGCCCGCGCGCATCGACATGCAAGTGGATAACGGCCACGGCGGTTTCGCTCTGGCGGAGTGGGCCGGCCGGGCCGACCGCGTGCTGCTGAAGACAGGGCGCGGTCCCGTGCTCGTAGCCGATCCCTGGGCGCCCGACGCATCATGAGCGTGCTATTCACGTTTCCCGGTCAGGGCTCGCAGCGCGCCGGCATGCTGCATGCGTTGCCGGCGCACACCGAAGTCGCCCGCACGCTCGAAGAAGCCAGCGACGTGCTCGGCTACGACGTGAAGTGCATCGACGACGCGGCAGCGCTTCGCTCCACCGTCGCCGTGCAGCTTTGTCTGCTGATCGCGGGCGTCGCTCAGGCGCGCGTCATTCGGGCCCGCGGCCACGAGCCCGACATGGTGTCGGGACTTTCGGTCGGCGCGTATCCCGCCGCCGTGATCGCCGGCGCCCTCGCCTACGCCGATGCCACCAGGCTTGTCGCCTTGCGCGGCCAGTTGATGGAGCGCGCCTATCCGGGCGGCTACGGCATGACTGCGATCATCGGCATGACGCAACGGGCGCTCGAACGGCTGATCGCGCAAGTGAATAGCGACACCGAGCCCGTCTTTCTTGCGAACATCAACACGGAAACGCAGATGGTGGTCTCGGGCAGCGATGCCGGGATGCAACGTTTGTCCACGCTCGCAATCGAACACGGCGCGCAACGTTGCGAGCGTCTCGATGTCGCGGTGCCATCGCATTGCGCCCTGCTCGACGCACCCGCGGCCTCCCTCGCCGATGCATTCGCAGACGTCCACGTACGTGCGCCGGGTATCGCGTATCTGAGCAGCAGCGCCGCCCGGCCGCTGTTCGACGGTGCGCGCATCGCCGCCGATCTTGCCGGCAATATGGCGCGGCCGGTGCGCTGGCACGACACGATGAGACTTGCGTGGGAGCGCGGCGCGCGCCTCGCGATCGAGATGCCGCCCGCAAATGTCCTGACGCGCATGGCCAGCCCGATTTTCACGGAGGGCGTCGCGGTGAGTTGCAGCGAGACCTCGCTGCCGGACCTCGGCGCGCTCGTCGAACGCGAACGCAGACGCGACGAACGGTGAAGCGTCAGCCAGCGCTTCTTGTGCGCAAGCGGCAGACGGCCATCAGCGCGAGCAGGTTCGGGTCGCGCTCACGCGCGCGCAGGAAGCTCACGCCGATAGTCTGGCGCATCAGGTATTGCGGCTTGAGCGGAATGAATTGCACCTTGTCGCCGAAGACCCCGCGCACGCGCCCGGGCAGAAGCGTGTAGCCGACACCGCCGCTCACCAGGTTCATCAGCGAGAAGATATCGCCGGTTCGCATCGTCACGTTCGGCGTGAAGTCAGCGACGCGAAATGCCTCCACGAAGCCGTGATAGGTCGCAAAGCCCTCGCCGAGCGAAACGAATGCCTCGTCGCGGCAGTCCCGCAGGTCGACCGCCTCCTGGTTTGCGTAGGCGGAACCCGCCGGTGCGGCGAAAAAGATGTCGTCTTCGAAAAGGGGGATGGATTCGACCTCGGGTTCGGCATCCGGCACCGCCATCAGCGCCGCATCGATTTCGCCCCGCTTCAGTTTGTCGAGCAGTTCCACATTCGGACCGAGCACCAGTTCGACGTGGAGTGTCGGCCGGCGCACCTTGATATCGACGACGATGCCGGGCACGGTTTTGATGGTCAGCGAATACAGCGAGCCGATCTTGAGCCGGTCTGACGAATAACCCGCGGCCTCGCGTGTCGCACGAATGCCTTCGGACATCAGCGTCAGCACCTCCTGCGCCACGTCGGCGAGCATCTGCGCCGCTTCGGTCGACTTGAGATTGCGGCCCTCGTGGCGGAACAGCGCGCATCGCACGCCTTGCTCGAGCGAGTGCAGCGCGCGGTGCACGCTGACGGTGCTCACGTTCAGCGCTTCGGCCGCCTTCGCCAGATTGCCCGTCTCCATGAATGCGAGCAGGACTTCGAGCTTGCGGAAGGTTATTTCGTCGTCGATTCGGTCGCGCATCGTCGGTCATGGAACGGTCGAGGTTGTCGATTATCGCCCCGCGAGTGCGGCGAACGAATAGCGTTTATCCCTCAATCCGCTTCTACACTTCGAATACCAGAAGGCATCGCCCGAGATCCTCGAGAAGGTCGCGCGTATCAAGGCAATCGCCGATCGCCACAACGTGAGTGTCAAGGCCGCGGCGCTGCAATTCGTGCTTGCGAATCCGGTCGTCGCGGCAGTGATTCCGGGCGCAAGCAAGCCCGAACGCATTGCGGAAGATCATGCTGCCGTCAAGGAAGCGATTCCGGCGGCGGGCGTTCGCCTGGGAGATCCCCACCTGAAAGTCCGTGTAGTCCATCGTTTCGCCGCAGTGTCAAAGGAACCGCTAGGCGCGGCGCTGAACTACATACTCGAGTAAGTGACACAATAGGCCGCAGGCGTGACCTCGAGTCAACTCCCAACGTGGAGGCAACGGCAACTATGGACGGAAGCATCACATCCCGGGTCATCCGGTATTTCACGCCGGCTCTCGTTGTCGCGATATTCGCATTGGGTTCGGCACACGCCCAGTCCCCATCGTTCGATTCGTTCGCCGTTCCCGCCGGCAGCGCACCGCACGACGTCGCTCCGTCTCCCGACGGCACCGTCTGGTACACCGCGCAGGCGCAAGGCGCAGTCGGACGGCTGGACCCGCGTAACGGCAAGACCGATCGGGTCCTGCTCGGCAACGGGTCGGCACCGCACGGCGTGATCATCGGTCCGGATCGGGCGGCATGGATCACGGACGGCGGCCTCAATGCAATCGTGCGCGTCGACGCCGGGACACTCGCCGTCACGCACTTTCCATTGCCCAAGGACCGACAGAACGCGAACCTCAACACGGCGGTTTTCGACAAGCGAGGCCATCTCTGGTTTACCGGGCAACGTGGTATCTACGGTGAGCTTGATCCGGCAAGCAAGAGGATGCGTGTGTTCGACGCTCCGCGCGGACCTGGGGCCTACGGAATCTGCGTCACGCCCGACGGGAGCTTATATTTCGCATCCCTTGCCGGCAGCTACCTTGGCCGCATCGATCCGGTGAGCGGCGCGGCGAAGGTCATCGAACCGCCGACACCGGACCAGGGCGCGCGCAGAGCGTGGTCCGATTCGCGGGGACGCGTCTGGATCAGCGAGTGGAATGCAGGAAAGGTCGGTATGTTCGACCCAGCAACGAATCAATGGCGCGAGTGGGGTCTGCCGGGCGCAAGTCCGCATGCTTACGCGATATTCGTCGATGACCGTGACATCGTCTGGCTTAGCGAGTGGAGCGCCAACGCGTTAGTCCGCTTCGACCCGCGCACGGAGCGTTTCGAGACGTTCGCGCTGCCGCGGGCGCACGCGAACGTGCGTCAGATGATGGGTCGCCCAGGAGAAGTCTGGTTGTCCGAATCCGGCACCGATCATCTGCTGCGCTACCGGTCCGGCTCATCGAATGCCGGCGGTAACTGACGGCACTTGATCTGCGTGATGCCCGGCGCTTCCTGCAAGGCGCGCACTTTCCGTTATCTTCACCAGGCGTTCCAATGACAGACGACTCCGATCACGATTCTTGCCCCGATCCCGACAAACTGACGGGTCCTGGTGGCATGACGATGCGCCAGGTCTACGAAAAGGTGCAGCAGTCAGTACAGCGAGACCAGGAGGCACAGGCTGCGCACAAGTCAACCTCGCAAACGAACCGATGGCGACGGTGGGTGCGTTACGTCTGGGGCCGTTCCGGACGGCGCTAGTCGCGTCATTCATCGAGTTCGAAAGCTATTCGGCGGTTCGCAACCCTGAACCGCCGGTTGACGTGCTTCGAATCGGACTTTCGAGCCCACTGCATCGAACAGAATTGACCAAGTTACTCTATTGTTTTCATCACATCACGCTGACCCGAACATGAACGTATCCGAACGCCTTGCACAAGCGGGCCTCGAATTGCCGCCTCCAATCGACCCGCTCGGCTCCTATCGAACGGTCTCCGTCTCCGGAAGTCAACTCTATGTCTCCGGTCTCGGGCCCTTCGAGGGTGGCAAGCCGATCGTCGGAATAGTCGGCGCCGATGTGTCTCTGGAAAGAGCCCAGCACGCAGCGCGTCTGACGATGCTCATGATCCTCGCCTGCGTCGATCAGGCGTGCGGGCTCGACAACGTCGAGAGATGCAGCCGGCTGACGGTCTACGTGCGTGCCGATCAGTCGTTCACCCAACATCCGCAGGTGGCCAACGGCGCCAGTGACCTCTTGCTGACATTGTTCGGGCAAGACAAGCTTCCGGCTCGAAGCGCGCTCGGGGTGCATACGTTGCCGATGGGCATCCCGGTTGAGATCGACAGCATCTTCGAATTGAAGCGATGAAGCTGCCAATTCATCGGCTGAGTCGGTCGTCGGACGGCAGGAAGTAAGCTCAGAGGGCCGTCAGGCGGCGGTCCGGAGCATCGTCGAGATTGGCGCGGGTCGTTGCGGCTCGCGCGATCTCGAGCCGGTTGCCACCGCGCGATTTTGCGCTGTAGAGCGCGCGATCCGCGGCGGCGAGAACTTTTGCGAGCGTGTCTTCCTCGGTGCCAAAGCGCGCCATGCCGATGCTCACCGTGGCCGCGATCTCCACGCCGCCCGTCGTGCGCGTGACCGTCTGCGAGAATCGGCGAACGACGGCTTCGGCCAGGTCTTTCGCGCGGGCGCTTTCGTGCCCCGGCAGCAGCGCGGCAAACTCTTCGCCACCGATGCGCGCCAGAATCACATCGCGGCCGAGCACGCTGCGGAGAATTTTGGCGAACGACTTCAGCACTTCATCGCCGGCTTCGTGGCCGAAGCGGTCATTGACCGCCTTGAAGTGGTCGAGGTCGAGCGCGAGACAGGACACTGGCGGAAAGGCGTTGCTTTCGCGGATGGCGCTTGCGCCTTCTTCGAAGAACCATCGGCGGTTGCCCAAACCAGTGAGGTAATCGGTCTGCGATTCGCGTCGCAGATCGGCGTGGGCTTCGTCGCGCGCGAGGCGCAGGAGCGTCATCGGCAGGACGACGGAATAGAGCACCCCTTCGTACATCGTCGCCTGGCCGAAGAGCGCCAGCAAGTGCGGTCCGAACGATGCCGCCAGCCACGGCAGAATGGTGACCCTGAACGCGTAGAAGAGCGCGTGACCGCCCGTGACGGCCACGGCGATGTTGCGCGACTGCTTCCATTTTGAATCGCGCATGCCGAGGAGTTCGCGCGCGGTCAGGCCGCACACCACGGAGATGGGAATGGCGCTGATGTATGCCCACATAACCGCTTCGCCGCGCTCGCCCGCGATGGCCCAGGCGAACGCGAGCATCGACATAATGCCGAGGGCGATCCGGCCGTAGCGGCGTTCCTTCAGGAGCGCGACACCTTGCAAGTTCAGCAGATACCCGCCGACGATGATGAGATTCGCCAGCGCGGAGCCCGCGACGCCGGGAAGGCCGGGAAGGTTATGCCGGAACGCGGCGGCGGCGCAGCCTAATGCGAGCGTAGCGTAACCCGCCGCCAGCACGCCAAGTTCGCGCCTGCGCCGCGGATACGACCGGCGCTCCCAGAGCGTCAAGGCGCCGCTGGCGAGGAGCGTTCCGATTGCTAACAGGTAAAAGGTGATGAGGTCGACACGCATGCGCTCGTTGAGCCTTCGCCCAGCCGAAGACGATCTGACATGACTCGTTTACGGCAGAAAAATCAGAAAATTGAGGCGCATGTCTTATTGGGGCTGACGCGTTCAACGCGATTTGCCGCGAGCCGTCTTTTCCCGAAAGCCGTCAATGCGGCGGGACGCGACTCGAGGTGGCCGACTGCTTTGCCCGGTGTCGTCCGCCGTGGTTCGCACGACCTCACTTCCGATCCAGTGAGTATCGGCCAGGGCCTGTTGCTGCGAGCAGCAACAGGCCACCCATGATGCTGACGTTCTTGTAGAAATTGATCATGTTTGCGTACTGCGCCGTGCCCGTCATGGTCCAGTAGTGGTGGCCTATGAACGCGGTGCCGAGCGTATACAGGGCCAGCAGCAAGGCAAGTGGGCGGGTGTAAAAGCCGACGACGATCGCGATGCCTACCACGAATTCCATGACGACCGCGACAACCGCAGAAAGCATCGGCGCGGGTGCGCCGACCGAAGTCATATAGCCAACAGTGCCTGAGAAGCCCGTCAGCTTCTGCCAGCCAAAGAGCACAAAAAGCGCCATCAGGAGCACGCGAGCGAGGAGAAGAAGTGCGTCCTTGCCTTGATCGAAAGAGTAGTAGCGCATGGTAGTTTCGGCCTCGCGTAATAAAGGTGTTTGTTACACAGTCTGTCAGCAAGTTCGGCGGCGCGCATCCCCGATTCTCGGCGATTTCAGGTTTGCTGACGACCGTTCTCTGCGCGCGCTTGGCAGCGCGCATGCTTGCCGAGAGCGCCCGCGAGTTGCCCGATGCTCGACCAGCTCGCCTGCGCGACGTTCAGCCATTGGGTAATGCTGCCCGGGGCGAGCAGCGCATACGCGACGATGTTCGCAAGCAAGCCGGTGGCCACTGCCCACCAGTCTTCCGTGCTTCGCACTTACGCCGCAACACTTTCGACAAACTGCCTGACGTTGTCCAGGACGGGTTGTTGATCTCCGGCGAAAGGCCAGTGATCTGCCCCGTCGAGTTCGACGAACCGCGCATGCGCGATATGGCTGGCGAGATGGCGGCCAGCGCCGATGCGAACGGCGCGGTCGTCGTGACGGTGCAGCACCAGCGTCGGGACGGAAATCTGGCCCAGAAGATGCCGCACATCCATATCGCGCAACGCCTCGAGCACGCCCTTGATGGCTCCCGGGCTCGACGCAGCCCGAAGCATGCCTGCCCACCAGGCTCTCGCCCGAGGATCGCCGGACAGGCTCGGCGCGAAAGTCTCAATGCCCGCAGGCCCACCCCAAACTGCAATGAGTTGCCGCAGCCATTCGTCGTACTGACCTGCCAGCAGCGCGTGGCGATAATCATGCGTTGCGGTCCCCTTCGCCAGTGAGCCGAACAGAATGAGGCCGGCGACACGGTCGGGGTGATCGACGGCAAACTTGATGCATGCCGGTCCGCCCTCCGACGCGCCGAACAGAACGACCCGACGGCTGCCGGCGGCGTCGAGTACCGTCCCGATGTCCTGCGCGGTTGCGTCGACGCCGGGATTGAACCCGACTCTGTCGGAGAGCCCGACACCGCGGCGATCGAGCAAGATGAGACGGCCCATTCTGGCGAGGGAGGACAAAAACGCCCGGCAACGTGGCTCCTCCCACACCCGCTCGACGTGGGAGACGAAACCGGGCAGAAGCAGAACATCGATCCGGCCGACGCCGCAGGCCTGGAATGCAAGATGGACGCCGCCGCCGCCGACGTAGCGCGTCGACGGCGGATCGTCGATGGACAAGGCTGCGCTGTCGCTCAGCAGCGCGCGCGTCTCGGATTCGGGCGCCACATGAAGCTCGTCGCGAAGGCGGCGTGTCAGGGCCTCGAGGTGGCGCTGGGCCGTGGCCCGGTCTCCGGCAAGCAGGAGATTGCGGATGAGGTGACGGCCGTACACTTCGCTAAGCGGATCGAACTCGACAAGACGGCCGGCGTGCGCGGCCGCCGCAGCGTACTCACCGGCCGCATTCCTGTCGTGCACCACTCTCTCTAGCGCCTGGATCGCCCGGCCTCGCAATGCTTCCCGGCGAAAGAAGGCCCACTCGTCGAACTCCGGGCAGTCGCCGGGTGAAAAACCCTCGAGAAAGTCGCCCGAATACGCGCGGCACGCCCGCTCGAACTCCCCGCGGTCGCAGGCTTCTTCGAATAGCCGGGCATCCACCTGCAGTTCGATCGATTCCGACCATCGAACTGTCGAGCGGTCGATGGTCAGAACACTGTCGCCAAGCGAGAGCTGGAGGCGATGCAGCAGACGCCGCAGCCGCGCCCGCACAACCTCTTCGCAGTCTTCCGGCCACAACATCGTGGCGAAGGTGTCGCGCCCGACCGACGTCCTCGCTTCGGCCAGGTAGACGAGCAGAGCCAGTCCCTTGCGCAAGGCCAGCTGGCACAGCCGGCCGTCCCGACGGATCTCCGGAAATCCAAGCGTTCGCACGCTGAAAAAAGCCATGGCAAGACAGCCCTCGACGACGGCGTCCCGGGGACGCTCAGGGGACGACGCAATCCTAGCATTTGCCTGCAGACGATGGCCGCTGTGCTCATCGCGACAGACTGAACTGGGGGATTGCCATGAAGAAACTCGGCGAGCATGCCATTGTGATCGGCGCCGGCATAGGTGGGCTCCTGGCCGCCCGCGTCCTGTCGGATTTCTATACCAACGTCACCGTGCTCGAACGCGATGCGTTTCCCACCGACGACAGCCCGCGCAAGGGCGTGCCGCAGGGTCGTCATACTCACGGGCTCCTGGCCCGCGGCAGTGCGATATTCGAGGAATTCTTCCCGGGATATAACAATGACGTCGTCGCGCAAAGCGGCGGTCTGATCGGCGATGTAGCCAACGATGTGATCTGGATCGGCCGCAACGTCAGGCTTGCCAACGGCACAAGCGACCTGAGCGGTCTGCTTGCGAGCCGTCCGGTGCTCGAAGGCCATTTGCGTCGACGGCTTCTGGGATTACCCAACGTGCATGCCATCGAAAATTGCGCTGCGCGGGCGATTGCCACCGGTCCCGATCGCAAGAGCGTGACGGGCGTGCGCACATTCGCCAAGGGCAAGCCGGAAGAGATCATCGACGCGGACCTCGTCGTCGATGCGACCGGTCGCGGCTCATCCAGTGCCGCGTGGCTCGATGACCTCGGCTACCCCCCGCCCGCCGAGGAGAAGGTCGAGATCGGCATCTGCTACACGACCCGTACCTATCGGCGCCGGCCGACCGATCTCGACGGCAAGCACGGTATCGTCGTCGCTGGCAGCGCGCCGAACTGGCGCAACGGCGTCATGCTCGCACAGGAAAGCGAAACCTGGATTGTCAGCGCCGGGGGTTATCTTGGCGACGACGCCCCGGACAACGACGCGGGCTTTCTCACGTATCTGGCGACGCTGCCGACGATGGAGATTCATGACGTCGTCGCAAGAGCAGAGCCGCTGACCGATTACAGGCGCTACCGCCACGTCTCAAGCCTGCGCCGGCGGTATGAAAGGCTCGCGCGCTTCCCCGAAAATTACCTGGTTTTCGGCGACGCTATCTGCAGCTTCAACCCCGTCTACGGGCAGGGCATGACGGTCGCAGCAGAGGAGGCGCTGACGCTGCATCAGTGCTTGCGTGCGGGCTCGATCGACCTTGCGCGTCGATTCTTCGGGGCGGCCGCAAAGATCGTCGATATTCCGTGGGACATCGCGGTTGGCAACGACCTGCGCCATCCAGACGTGAAGGGCGCGCGGCCGCCGACGATGCGTTTCATCAACTGGTACATCGGCAAGCTTCATCTTGCTGCGACACGGGACAGCACGTTGGCGACTGCGTTCCTGAAGGTTGTCAACTTGATGATGCCGCCGTCGTCGCTGTTCAGCCCTGCGATCGTCGGACGCGTCTGGCACGGCAACCGGCGGCCTGTACCCATTCATTCCATCGCCTGCAACCGAAGGAACGAGGCGCAATAGCGTGGGCGGTTACGGTTTGGAACGGATACCTGAACGTCTGACCGACGTTACATGCGAATCTCGCTTCATGGCCGGCTCCTGCCTGACGGGTTCCGTGGAAGGGCTGGGAATTCGATCGCCGCCAGGGCGTCACCTAACCTGCGCACTGCGCCGCCCAGTCGCTGAAACCGGGCCCGTCGTAAATAGTTTTACGGCTCGCCCACTCGACTTCAGCGGCGGTTCCATACGTCACGCCTGGCTCCCACCAAAGCGCGCCCTCCTGCTGGAAAGACGGTCGTCTTTGCATTCGCGCCACCAAAGACTCGAGCTTGGGTCGGCCTGGAGCCCGCCATGATAGTCGCAGTGGCCGGCGTTCGATGAAGTGACAAAAACATGCGAGCAGGATGTCCTGGGCGGAAACCACGCCGGGGACGAAACCGTCGTCGGCGCCGAGTAGCTGAGCCTCGAACCAGTCGAGAAGATGCTGATTGCGAATTGCACATCGCCCGGCATGTCCATTCTCTTCATGCCGGACGCCGGACCATTGCAGTTGCGACACCGTCGTCGTCGACACGCCGAAGGTTTGCAACGTGGCCAGGACGAGCTTATCGTGCCAGCCCACTGTCGCGCGCACGTAATCAGCCGCTAACGGCGCCATGCCTTGTGGCGCAGGACGGCCTGCATAGCTGGACATGAGATAGTCGATGATCACGGCGGAATCCCATAAGGTCAGCTCGCCATCGACCAGGGTAGGAACTTGCAGAGTGGGCGTCACCTTCGCACGGTCTTCAGCGCTGGGCGTGGTATAGGTTTCCGCACGCTCGAAGTCGAGTCCTTTTTCAACAAGCACGATCCTGTTGTAAAGAACAGCTTGCGCATGTTTTCCTCCGTGATCGTCGATCTCGTTGAGTTCACCGACGGCTTGCTTTGCTCTTCTACGCCTTGGCACAGACTGATCGACTGCCGGGCGATATGCCCGGAAAAGTTATGAAAAGGCTATTCCGATTACAAAGCGAAGCATGACGCACTGAAGGCGTATATCAGCGAATCCAAATTCCAGTACGCGGTAGGCGACCTTCGACATCCGTCACCCAAAACAATGTTTTCCCAGACTCCTCTCTGCCTAAATAACCCGAACGATCGAGCTTAACGAATCGCTGTGTAGTAAACCCTGATTAATATGCGAACGGTTAGCATGTTTTAATGCTACAAAGGTTGGACGGCACTTGCAGCTATTTGTACTGCCAGACGAAACCACGAAACGACGTACATTAATAGCGATTTAACCTATGAATGTGCACGAGTTACAGCGGAGAGAGCTTTCGCACCTCGAAAGCATTGTGGCTCATCTCGAATGGTTGAGAAGCTGCGGTTCATTTGGCGCCGGTTCTATTATTTATAGTTCCGAATATTGGCGATCCAGGGTGCTCGCGCTTTGCAGTCCAAATTCGGAGGCCGACATCCAAGAGAGAACGCACCGGCTTCTAGAATGCTTGCCAACGGTCGATAGGGGTCAATCAGCGGCGTCTTCTGTTGAGCGCGCAGCCCGTAGGCGCCGCCCAAAGCCAGATGCGTTGCCGGATGAAAAGTCGCCGGTCGACAAAGAGAATCCGAGAGAACGATAGCCGGAGTAATGGCTTCCCGCGCGGCAGGCAATTGTCGAAGGCTGCATCGGAACTTCAAGAGCGGACCGAATTGCCAAGGGAGGCCCTGTGCTTCGTCCGAAGACATTCAATCTGAAATACACGCGCCAGCAAGGTCTACAGCGCACGTACGACGTAACGGTCACTGTCGTCCAATATGAATCGGGAATCTTCAGGTACCAGTCGTGGGTGCATTTTGCCCGGGAATTCAAGGGCAACGGTCTCGTGTTTCCATTGTGCGCGAGAACGCCCGAGCTGGCAGCAGCCGAAGCAAAAGCACGAATAGAGAGCCACATCGAGACTCTCGCTGGGCTCCATGAGTAAGCATCCTCCGCCTCGGATCGAATGCCGCGAGCAGCCTTGCAATTGATAATAGAGACGCTATCGCTTCTCTATCTGCATGCATTGCCGCGCGGAAGGCCGGATCAGGACCGTCTCCCCGTGTGATGACGATGTGCGCCCTTCGTGAACACGAAAAGGCTCGCGCCCGCCGCTGCGATTGCGAATCGACTCGGGTTCGCCTTCACTGCATCGAGCACCTTTGCGATCACCGGCAAGCCGGTCCGCGCGACGCGATGCTCGGAGTGCACCGCGGACGCGGATACGATCGCATGTGCGGCAACGGGCGCCGCTTGCGCACGGGTGTTCGCGGGCAGGTTCATCGGCGCAGCGCGAGGCGTGCGCTCCCCGTTCGATGCCTTTCCTTCGCTTTCCCCTGCCTCGCCTTCACGCGCTTCCACTCTCGTTGCAGCAGCTTCGGCGCCGAGCAGCATGACGGCGGCGGCGAAATACAGCCACATCAACAGCACGGCGAGCGAGCCGGCCGCGCCGAACGCGCTCGCCGTGCCGGCGTGTGTGAGATATAGCGCGAAGAGCTTCTTGCCGACGGAAAACAGCACCGCGGAAATGACACCGCCAACGAGGGCATCGCGCCAAGGTACGTGCCCATCAGGCAAATACTTCAATAAAGCGGCGAATGCGCACGAAAGAATCGCGAGGCCGAGCACGAACTGCACGATATCGCCGATGACGACAAGCGGCGAATCACCGAACACCCACTTGCCCGCGGCCTGCACGGCGGTGTCCATCACGAGCGACACGATCAGCAGGAACGCGACGCCCATGACAAGGCCGAACGAAATCAGCCTGACCTTGACGAGCGTCGCGACGCCCGACTTCCGTTCGTTAGGCGTCGGCCAGATGATGGAGAGCGCCGTGTTCAGCGACGAGAACGTCGCGGACGCGCCCACCGCGAGCAGCACGAACGACATCGCGGCCGCGATGCCACTGTCCCCGCTCCGATGCGCATGCGAGACGATCGTCTGCACGCTTTCTGCCGCGTCCTTCCCGAGCATGCCGCTGATCTGGTGAAAAAGCTGCCCGCGGGCGGCCTCCGCACCGAACACGAGGCCGGCGACGGCGATCACCATGACGAGCGTCGGCGCGAGCGAAAAAGCGGAATAGAACGCGATACTCGCGGCCATCGGCGCGCCGCGATCGGCGCCGAAACGTTTGAAGGTGCGTGCGGGCCATGCGAAAACCCGGCCCAAAAGCGATTTGCCGTTCATGAATGTCTCCGGTGATTCATGCGCTGGCCTTGAAGCATTGACGATGCCCGCCGCAGGAAAAAGTCGAATCGCATGGCCCGAAAACGAGTTTTCGTTCACGACAAGCGTCTGCGACACACGTATCGCGTGAAGCTGCGTTGCCTGCTCTGCGCTATCCGATGCTGCGTTCCAAGGGCCGCACCTTCACGCGCTCATCGTCCACCTGGGCGGCGGACTTGTCGCTGGCAATGCCAAATTCCCCTATGTCATTTATCGAAGGATGCCTAATTCATTTCATGCCCTCATAGCGAGCCGCGAAATCGCATCGGCGATGCAGTCTTGAATCCGCCGCGCTGGCAACCTACGATGCTTTAACAGTTGCCCTGGCTGCCGACGACGCCCGGCGCAGAGACCCGCGTGGATGAATATGCTTGCGTTCGCTGGAGGCGGCGGTCACGATAGCTTGGGCAGAAGCAAAGTCAGCGCGCAAGGAGGTTCTAATGAACTCGAGATTGTTCGTAGCCTTGCTTTTCTTCTGTTCGACCCTGTCGTTTGGCGACGATGCGGCGCGCAGCGGGCATCGGCCCGACGATCGACGCGTCCCCAAATTATTCGACGCGCAGGGCAAAGTCGTGGGGCCGATCGAGTCGTTCCGAAGTGAACCGGGAGTGTATCTCTCGATTAACGGCGCCTTGACTTTCGTACCCGTACGCCGCCAGAACACCGCTGATTATCAGCAGTACTCCGCCTCGCAATTCCAATGGTCGGATACGGGATTCGTCCCCTACACCGGTGCGAATTGCAGCGGTTCCCCTATCATTGTTTATTATGATGGACCGCGCCCGTCGATGGCCGTCAGACAGGGCACCGATGTTATCGTGTACGTCGCCGCCGATGCCTATTCCACACCCGCGGTAGCCGCTTCAGTTCGGCAAAACCCGAATTTGAGCGAGTGCACGTCCTACTCCGGGACGATACCTTCGGCGTTCACGCCCGAAAGCAGTTATCCCATCACGCAGTTCTATCCGGAACCGCTCACTATCCGATATTGAGTTATCCAGATGGCACCGTAAATTCGCGAAATCATTCGAGACTACATTCGGCGATCGAATAAACCAAGCCGGTACGCTGACACGCTTCTTCGATGCGTTCACGCGGCAAGCTGCCGATTGTGCCACTCCTGCACTGTCCACTCCGGCGATGGAAGTGGACAGTGATCGATTCGTGCCATACCGTACTGAAAGGCGAAGCGCAGCGCTTCGATTGGACAGGGAAAATCGCCAAGGACGCCGGTCGTATGCTGTATGCCATCGGGCGAGCGAATGACGAGCTTGACGGCATACATGCCGTCGTCTTCCGCGAGGCCGGGCACAAGCACCAGTTCCTTGTATCGCATTTCAGGCCATTCCATGATGCGCTTCCTGACCGAACTGACTCGGCGACTGCCACCTGCTTAATATTAGGCAGCGCGCAGACCGTTCGCCTGGTGTAAATCAAAAGGCAGTCACGGCGTGGGCACCGAGCTGAAAGAACGCTATTACGCTTCGGGCAAGCAACGGTGCCGGGCTTCGACGCATACGGCATCGGGATTGCTGAGACCCTGCATCGCCGCTTCGGAGCCCATCATGAGACCGCTCGTTTGCACCATCCTCGCCGTGAGCCTCGCCGCTTTTGCGCACGCGGGCATCGCACAGGAAACCGCCAGCCGGTCCGAGAGGCACGGCGATGGCACAAAGCTCCAGCTCATCGCGACGTTCGAGCATCAAGTCACCGGCGTCACCGTGACCCCGGACGGCCGCACGTTCGTGAACTTTCCGCGCTGGACGGAAGATGCGCCCATATCGGTCGCCGAACTCGGCAGCGCGGGCGATCTGCGGCCTTATCCCGATGTCGAATGGAATAGCTGGCGCAATGCCCGCCGCGATCAAGTCACGCCGCAGGATCATTGGGTCTGTGTGCAGTCGGTCGTCGCGGACAAGCGCGGCAATCTCTGGGTAATCGACCCGGGTGCGCCGGCCCAATCGCTCATCGTCCCGGGCGCGCCGAAGCTCGTGCAGGTCGATCTGGCGTCGAACCGCGTCGCACATGTCTATTCATTCGATGAAACGATCGCGCCGCAAGGCAGCTATCTCAACGATGTCCGCATGAGCCCAGACGGCCGGTTCGTCTACATAACCGACTCCGGTGTGCGCGGCGCGATTGTCGTGGTCGATACGACGTCCGGCGCGGCGCGGCGCGTGCTCGACGGCGATCCGAGCACGCAGGCCGACAAGAGCGTGACCGTCAAGGTCGACGGCAAGCCGCTGCAGCAGACCGACGGGCGGCGCGTGAGCTTCTCGGCGGACGGCATCGCGCTGACACCCGATGGGCGTTATCTGTACTGGCAGGCGGTAAAGGGCAAGACGCTCTATCGCATCGCGACCGATGCGCTTCAGAACACGCAATTGAGCGCGCAGCAGGTTTCGGCGCGCGTGGAAGCGGTCGGTATCGATGGCCCCGCGGACGGCCTCTGGTTCGACGAACGCGGCCGGCTTTACGTGTCGTCGGTGGAACATCACGCCATTCGCGTGCGCGATGGCGAGCGCTTTTACACCCTATTGCGCGATAAGCAACTTGTATGGCCCGACACGTTCTCGCAAGGCGCGGACGGCACGCTCTACGTCACCGATTCGCGGATCCCGGACATGAACTGGTTCGATCCGCAAAGCCCGATTGCGCTGCCGACCCGACTCTATGCGATCAGGGGGCGTTAGCAGAACGTCAGCGGCACGGCGATTGCGTTGCTGAACATGTCTCTCTTCAAGCGAGCCGCAGAATACCGAACTTCACAATGCCCAAGGAGGCAAACATGGCTGACAACGATAGCTCTCTGCAACCCGTCGACGCGCTCAAGACCGAAAAAGCCGGCAATGCCTACGAGTTTCCGACGAGCGAAAGCGTCGCTGCATCGAACGGCGATAACGAATCATCCGCAAACGGCGGAACTCACACGTTCCGCGAATCGTCGCGCTCATGGGACGCAAGCAGCAATTCCTCGGCGTCCGCGGATCTGCGTTCAGTGGCGAAGAACAAGTTTTCCGACGTGCAGGACGCCATGACCAGGAAGTACAGAGTCGCCGCGGACACGACCGACGATTTCGTGCACGACAATCCGTGGAAGGCCATCACGATGGCGGCGTTGGCCGGGTTGGTGATCGGGATGCTTGCCTCGCGTTAGTACGCATTTATCGCGTAATTAACTGAACGCGGAATTGCAGGCAAGACGGGAACGGAAAACATCGCGATACCGCTTTGACGTTGCGGAGATCGGGCGCGCCCTCGCCTAGCTGACGAAGACGACGTCGCAAGTGATCGAACTGGTGCAAGTGAAATACGCGATCCGCCCGATCCGCAACTGCAGCAAAACCTGCTCGAGCCCGTGGACCTCCCCGCCATCTTTCCGCATGCCGACGACCGTCGCGCGGCATGCTTCCATCACATCGCGCTTGATGGCCATGACGCGCCGGATGGCTCCTTGCTTGTCGGTGAAGTATCGATTCATTCGGCACACTCGCATTGTCCGGCTCTGATCGTAACGCCGCACGCCTTAAGTGAATGTTATGAAGAATACGTTTAGCGCGCGATGCTGCATGGTCCGCTGCGCTTGAACCACGCGTTGATAGGAACCTCATGAATCACTTTTGTTACAGCTCTTACCGAGGTTTATTAATGATGTTACGAAAACCTTTCTGACCTGCGGTTATACTCGGCGCCGTCTAAAACAAAACGTCCGAACAATGTCGAAGCGAATCATTCAGCTTATTGCTATTGCAGCGGTCACGGCCGCGACGTCGATCCCAGCCGTCGCTGGCGACATGAATAATGCGCTAGGCGGTGCGCTCGGCGGAGTAGCCGGGGCCGCGCTGGGCGGCGCCGTAGGAGGCAGCACGGGCGCGGTGCTCGGCGGCGCAGTGGGTGGTGGAGCGGGCGGTGCGGTCACGTCGAATCGTCGCGAACGCACGGGCGCTATCGTCGGCGGCGCGCTGGGCGGCGGTGCGGGCACGGCCGCAGGCAATGCCATGGGCGGTCCCGGCGGCGGCCTGATCGGCGCTGCGCTGGGCGGCGGCGCTGGTGCCGCGCTGGGCGGCAATGTTTCTCGATCGAATTCGTATGGGGACGACTACAGCCGTGGTCATCGCGGCAAGCATCACAAACGTCATCGTCATGATTGAGGAATGAGTCCACGCGGGGCGTGGTGGCCATGATGTCGCGTACATGATCGCCACGTGCTCCGTGCGGTGTCGTATTTCGGACCAAAAGCGGACAGGCTGGCGAGACGGGCTAAAAACTAGCTGGAGCATTGTCGATTTCCGATCATCACATTCGTCGTCACTGAACTCCATCCAAAGGATCTCCGATGAAATACCTCGGCTTGGCCTACTTCGCCCCTGAAAAATTCGCCGCGATGGCTCCAGACGACATCAAGGAATTGGTGAGCCAATGCCCGGCATTGGACGAGAAGATGCGCGCTACCGGCAAGGTTCTGATTTCCGCCTCGCTTGGCGATCTGGACAAGTGGAGAACGCTTCGCCCGCGCGCTGGACAGACGCGCGTCACCGATGGGCCCTACACCGAGTCGAAGGAAGTCGTCGGAGGCCTGTTCATTATCGAGGCGGATAGCCCTGACGAGGCGTTGCGCATCGCGTCCATGCACCCGGCTGCCACACTTGGCGAAGAAGGCGGATGGGCTGTGGAGCTTATCCCCTTGGATTTCTATCTGGCCCAATGAAGATTTGGACGCCTTTCTCCAGAAGGCGTTAGCGTTCTCTTCACCACAGACACCTTCACCGCGGCGGGGGTCATCGCGGCGATGTCCGCTGCTCTCTTTTTTGTCGAGGACCGATGAGCGCAAGCGCTCCGTTCACGAGGCAAATCAAAACCGGTGAAGAGTTTCGCGCAACGGATGCGGCGCAACCACAGGTTACGCCACATGCCGCCGCAGCCTGCGCAATGCGCTCACTCGGTCAGCCGCGATATCTTCGTGCCCTGAAGCGAGGCGTCGGCCATCAGGCCGGCGTTGGTCAGCACGAACACCTGGACCGGCTTGCTTGCGGTGGTCGTGTCGACCATGCCGTTCGCGCCCATTCTGACGAGTGCCACGGACGCGTCCGCACCGGCCGACCAGCCGTCGGAGTTGCGGAATTTGCTGAGCGCGTCCTGCGTCATGAACAAAAAGATGAGCGCCTTCGATTGCGCGCCCGCCTGCAGGCCGAGCGAGCCCGAAGTGGTGCTGTAATAGCCTACGGTACGACCGCCCACGCGCAGTGAGCCTTTGCCATACTGCGCGCCGACGACGAAGCCGGCCTGGAGCACGGACGGGAATACGAGTACGCCGCTCGCTTTAGCGACCAGTTCGCGCGAGCCGCCTACCGTGGAATAGAGACGCTGCAAGGTGCCATCGACGTCGGCATCGATGGAGCGGCGCAGATCAGCGGCGCCCGCAGCCTGTTCGGCTCCTGTGTTTCTGTTCGTCGTGCAGCCGGCGAGCGCGAGGCCGCCCAGCGCCAGGACGGCGGTCGACTTGAGCACGAAGTTCCGTCTTTGCATGGTTGTTCTCCGTCGTGGAATTCGGGAAACCGCATAGATCTGGAGCGAGAGGCACGTTGAGTTATAGCACAGCATAGGGCGATGGGAGTTTCGCAAGGCGAAAGCGAGTTCTCTTCATCCGGACCTTCAGGCTGCCACGGTAATGCTGGTCAGCGCCGCGCCCGACAAAGCTCTTGCCGAGGAATCAACTGAACATTTCCGGTCGCAAATCGCTTACCTCGACGATCACGTCGGCTGGAAGATTCGCTCGGCGTGCCGCGGCGCGGATGGCATCGACACTGGGTGCTTCATATAAGCAATAGGTCTTTTTCTTGTCCGCGCTCAGAAACGAAAAAAGCCACTCGACACCTTCCTCGTCGTTGATTCGCTTTACGGTCGCCGCGCTGTCGTTCGTGACGTCGAGTTGCTCCGCAAAATTACGTTCGATCATGAAACGTGGCATGACATCCTCCTCGGGTATCGACAGCACATCGCACATCATCTTGCGCGTTAGCCTGTGCTAGTTCCTGGTCCTTGCGCAAATCTGCCCTCCTCCGATGCGCTCGATGAGCGCGAACATCTTGAGTCGCCTCGCTTCGGCCGCCGCCATCGAAAGCAGATCTTGCGCTCGTGCTCTGTCTTCAACGCGATTGCGCGCCACCAGCATGAGCGCGTATTCGTACCGGCTATGCGCGAGCCAGGGCCACGCACGCAAGCGTTCGTCCAGGTGAAGGGCGTATTCGAAATGCTGTTCGGCCGCTGCCCAGTTGCCAAGCGCGTGCGCGAGCATCCCGAGAAACCTTGCCGTAGATCCGCAGCAAAGGGTAAAGACAGGAACCGTGACGGCCTGATCCCGAAATGGCAGAAGAAGGGAGTAGATCTGTTCGGCATGCTTGACGTCCCGCAGGCGCGCGGCAACCTCCGCCAGATACGCCAGGGTGACTAGCCGCTTGCTGTCCACGGGAATGCTGTGCTCCGATTCCGCAAGCCGCTCGAGATTGTCGCGGGCCTGGGCTTCGAACCCGAGATCGCTGCAGATCAACATGAATCCCGGCCGCCATGTTGCATCCTCGGAATGCGCGTCGACAAAGCGCTTGAAGATCGGCGCCACCTCGGCGAGTCTGCCCTGCTCGCGGCGAACCGAGAACATCTGCATGCCATAGACGCCCGTTGCGAGATTCGCGTCGGCGCTCTGCGCCATCCGCAGGGAGTCGCGCGTCTTGTGCTCCGCCTCGGCAAAGTCGCCAACGAGTATGGCCCGCATTGCCTGTGCCCCCGTCACGCACCACTTGTCGACGAAATGCTGCCCGCTTGCGGCAATCTGCCGATACCGTTCCAGCGCGCTCTCGAATCGGTCGGCGTCGCCGATCTCCAGGTAGCCAGCCAGACATCGGGCGCACGCGTGACCGATGGTGTGCGCATCGCCGAGTTCTTCCGCGATCTGCCTCAACTCCAGCAACACACTTTCACGCTCCGCAAACCTGTCCGCCGACAGCGGCAGAGCACCGACATGCATCACCTCGCAGGCCAATGCGTCGAAGAGACTCGGCAGATCGTTCAGGCGTCGCGCGAGGGCAACGGCCTTCCGGGAAAATTCGCTGCTCTGCTCCCGAGCGCCTGTCATATGAACAGTGCGGACGAGCCGGCTCAACAGGCGGCAGCGCATGACCGATTCCTCGGTCCCGGTGAGGGCGAGCGCCTCCTCGAGCAATGAAAGCGAAGCATCGCCGGAGCCTTCGAGGAACGTCTCCGCGGTGTCGAATTCCAGCGCTGCCTGCACGAGATACGACGTGGATTTCTGGTCGCGGGCGATTCGCGCGGCCTCGCGGAAAGTCGCGATCGCCTCGCGTTGGGCCAGGCGCAGTTCCGCCCTGCCTCTCGTCAGCAGCATGGGCAGCAGGCGCGCGGCCCGCTCGGGCTCACTATAGTGGCATCGCTCGACCAGTTCGAGTCCGCGCCGCACATGGGCGATGGCCTCCTCGTAGGCGGCGCCTGCGAGCGCGTGTTCGCCGGCACGCTGCCAATAGCCGATCGCGCGTTCCGGCAGGTCGGCCGCAGCGAAGTTCTGCGCAATCAATTCGGGTTGCCGCTCGACGATGTCCGGATAATGTTCCTCCAGGGCGGCGGCGATTCGAGCGTGGAAATGCCGCCGGCGCGCAAGCAGAAGCGATTGATAAGCAATCTCCTGGATCAACGCATGCCGGAACACGTAGGCATCGCCGTCAGCGGGTTTGCCCGGAGCGGGAACGATGATTTCGGCGGCAATCAGGCGATCGAGCGTTCGCTGCAGTTCAATCTCCGACCTGGACGCGATCAGACCCAGCAGCTTCCTGCCGAACTCCCGTCCCACCGTGGCGGCAATCTGGGCGGTCTCCTTGACGCTCGCCTCCAGCCGGTCAAGCCGCGAGAGCAGCGAGCCCTGCAGCGTGTCCGGAATCGCGATCGTCTGCGGCGTGCCCTTCAACTCGTAACTGATGCCGGCATCCCGCAACAGGTCGCCCTGGAGAACGGCCTTGGTCAGTTCTTCCACGAAGAGCGGCACGCCGTCCGTCTTCGAGACGATCTGATCGAGAACGAGATCGGGAAGCCGCTTGCCGCCCGTCAGCCGCTCGATCATCGCCGCGCAGTCGCGGCGCGACAGCCGGTCGAGATTCAGTTGCACGAGATGCGGAAAAGTCCATCCCGCCTCAAATTCGGGCCTCGCCGTGAGCAGCACGAGCAGCCTCGCGGAGATCAGCCGTTCGAGCACGAGCCGGATAAATTCAAGCGATGATGGATCGATCCAGTGCGCGTCCTCGACAACGAGGAGCACTGGCTGCGCGCGCGTCGATGTTTCGAGAATGCCGACAAGAACGTCGAGCGTCCGGCGTTTGAAGGACGGAGAAGAAGTGTCGACTGTCGGATGCGACGCGTCCGTCGGAATTCCGATCAGGCTCGCCAGAACCAGAAGCGTCTCGTCGACATCCGCTCCGAGTTTCAGGATTCCGGCCTTCAGCCGCTCACGATCCGACGCATCCGCCACGCTCAGACCGACGCCAAACGTGCGCTGGAGCCAGCGAAGGACCGGCCAAAAAGGGCTATCGCGATCATACGCAGAGCAGTGAAGCGAGACTGTCGCGTGCGACTCTTCACCGATGCTGTCGCAGACCGCGCGCAGCACGCGGGATTTCCCGATTCCCGGCTCGCCGATCAAAAGCACGCAGCGCATTTCGCCTTCGACGCTCTGCTTCCAGCGCTGCAAGATCAGTTCGAGTTCCGCGGCCCGGCCGATGAGCGGCGTCATGCCGCGGGCCGCCCTGAGTTCAAAACGGTCGATCGCATCGGCCGGCGCCAGAACGCGCTGGACTCGGACCGGACCGGTGACCCCTTTCAAGTCCCGGTAACCGAGGTCTTCGAGCTTGAACGATCCCTCGATCAGATGTTGTGCCCTCGGCCCCACGACGATTGCATCGGGCGGAGCGAGCGCCTGCAGCCGTGCCGCGATGTTGGGCGCCTCGCCGACGATCGCCTGGTGATCCAGCGAAGATCCCGCGCCGATCGCGCCAGCGACGACAAGTCCCGTTTCGATTCCGATCCGCACCCGCAGACGCAGCCCATACTCGGCCTCGACGTTATCGTTCACCTCGCGAAGCGCCGCTACGGCGGCGAGCGCGGCGAGTACTGCGCGCGTGGCGTCGTCTTCGTGCGCGTGGGGATAGCCGAAATAGACGAGCAGGCCATCGCCGATATACAGCGCGATATGGCCTTCGCGAGCTTCGATCGCGCGTGCACAGGCTTGGTGATAGACGCCCAGGAGGCGCCGCATATCCTCTGGATCGAATCGCTCGCCCAGCGATGTCGAGTCGATGAGATCGACGAACATGACCGTGACTTGCCGCCTCTCGGCCTCGGTGGACTCACGTGTGCGCGGCGAAGCTGAGTCCGCTCGTTCCTTCGCCCGCTTCGGCGCATTCGCGTGGGCTTCGCTCAGGCCCGCAAGCCCTATCGCAAACCGCTTGCGGTCACCGAGCCCGAGGCCGAGTTCCTTCAGGTCGCACTCGGAAAGGTCCCCAAGCACATCCCAGTCAATTCCTTGCGAAATGAACTTCGCAGCGTGAGCGCCGAGGCCAATCCGCGTCAACCATGTCGCCAGATCGTCGGTCATCGCAGAATCTCTGCTATTTCTCCAATGTCATCATCCCCGTGGCAGCGCGACTTGTCACGCGCCTTTGCCCATCCCGGTAATGCCGCATCGCCGTGGGGCGGCGGGACTTCTTGAAGTATGTGGATAAAC
Organism: Caballeronia sp. INML3B; assembly: GCF_023631305.1. Taxonomy (NCBI): domain Bacteria; kingdom Pseudomonadati; phylum Pseudomonadota; class Betaproteobacteria; order Burkholderiales; family Burkholderiaceae; genus Caballeronia; species Caballeronia sp. INML3B. Next base: position 161,550 of record NZ_JALQDI010000077.1, on the reverse strand, counting down.
CGCGCACCCGATTCTGCTGTAATCGCGGATATCACCTTGAAACACCGTGCTTGGGGTTCCTCTCATCTCGTTTCGTATGAGTGCCTCGGCCTGCCCTTTGATCCGGCGAACGCGGGCCATTAGCCGCGCCTCATCCTTCGATGTATGCGTGCACGATATTGCGTATAACGTAAGGGGTGAGTGTCACTTCCAGCTGAACCCCTGTTGCATGCCAAGAATAAAAAGCCGACAAAGACCAGGCGTTCTTCACCAGATCCCTCGCAGCGTCTGGGTGCTCGGATGCGTCAGCCTGCTCATGGACGTCTCGTCGGAGATCATCCATAGCCTTCTGCCAATGTTCATGATGGCGAGCCTCGGCGCGAGTGCCACGACGATTGGCGTCATCGAAGGCATCGCGGAGGCAACGGCGCCTGTCGTCAAGGTGTTCTCCGGCGCGCTGAGCGACTATCTCCGGAATCGCAAATGGCTCGCCGTCGCGGGCTATGGGCTCGGGGCACTGAGCAAGCCTCTGTTCGCAGTAGCGCCGACGATCGGCGTCGTCGTGGGCGCGCGCGTCATGGATCGAGTAGGGAAAGGCATCAGAGGGGCGCCACGGGACGCGCTCGTGGCTGACGTGACGCCGCCGCATCTGCGCGGCGCTGCGTACGGTTTGCGTCAGTCTCTCGATACCGTCGGTGCATTCCTCGGCCCGCTGCTCGCCGTCTGGATCATGCTCGCCTGGTCGGACAACTATCGCCTCGCATTCTGGATCGCGGTCATACCGGGAGTGCTTGCGGTCGCACTGCTCGCATTCGGCATCAAGGAGCCCGAGCACGCGCCTGGCACCAAAGGCGCCAAAGCCACCAATCCGATCCGCTGGCAGAAGCTCGTCGAACTAGGCAGCGGCTATTGGTGGGTCGTCGCCATCGGTGCGGTGTTCTCACTGGCGCGCTTCAGCGAGGCGTTTCTGGTTCTCCGTGCGATGGGAAGCGGCGTGCAAGTGGCGCTCGTTCCGCTCGTCATGGTCGCGATGAATGTCGTGTACGCGATTTGTGCCTATCCGTTCGGCAAGCTCGCGGATAGAGTCAGCCATACGCGTCTGCTGATCGGTGGCCTTCTCGTGCTTTGCGCCGCTGACATCATGCTCGCGCAGAGTGCGCATTGGGGCTTCGTGCTTGCGGGCGTCGTCCTATGGGGGATGCATATGGGCATGACACAGGGTCTCCTCGCGACCATGGTTGCACACGCTGCGCCGGCTGACTCGCGCGGCACGGCGTTCGGCTTCTTCAACCTGTTTAGCGGGGGCGTTACCTTGCTGTCCAGCATTCTCGCTGGAGCGATATGGGATCGGGTGAGTGCAGCAGCGACGTTCTATGTCGGTGCGGGGTTTTGCGTCGCGACCATCCTGCTACTTTCTTCAGTTCACCAACGCCGGCGTCGCTGAATCGCTGCGCGACGCCCGCAAGCTCGCAACTTGCGGCACAGTGCGAGCCCGTCTATACGAAGCAGAGGCAGGCACGAACTCGGCGGGCACAAAAAAACGGCCACCGGTGCGAAGACCGATGGCCGCTCGTGTACTTCAGCGAAACCGCGAAGAAACCTTGAACGTTATTCTTCGCTCTTCAACTGCGGCAGCGCCGAAGCTTCTCCCGGCGTCAGCAAACCGACCTCGGAGTAGATTCGCAGCTTGTCGCGCGTATCGGTGATGTCGAGGTTGCGCATGGTCAGCTGGCCGATGCGGTCGCGCGGCGAGAACGTCGAAGCGACCTTTTCCATCGACAGGCGCTCCGGCTGATACGTGAGGTTCGGCGACTTCGTGCTGATGATCGAGTAATCGTTCCCGCGACGCAGTTCGACGGTCACTTCACCCGTGATGGCGCGCGCGACCCAGCGCTGCGCCGTCTCGCGCAGCATGATGGCCTGCGGGTCGAACCAGCGGCCCTGATACAGCAGGCGGCCCAGACGACGCCCGTTCTCGCGATACTGCTCGATGGTGTCTTCGTTATGGATGCCGGTCACGAGCCGCTCGTACGCGATATACAGCAGCGCGAGCCCGGGCGCCTCGTAAATCCCGCGGCTCTTCGCTTCGATGATGCGGTTCTCGATCTGATCGCTCATGCCGAGACCATGACGCCCGCCGATGCGGTTCGCCTCCAGCAGCAGCTCGACCGCGTTCGGGAACGTCTTGCCGTTGAGCGCGACCGGCTGGCCCTCCTCGAAGCGGATCGTGACTTCTTCGCGGTCGACCTTCACGTCGTCACGCCAGAACGCGACGCCCATGATCGGATTCACGATGCGGATGCCGCTTTCCAGGCTTTCGAGGTCCTTCGCTTCGTGCGTCGCGCCGAGCAGGTTCGAATCCGTCGAATAGGCCTTTTCCGCCGACATCTTGTAGGCGAAGCCCGACTGGCGCATGAACTCAGACATCTCCGCGCGGCCGCCGAGTTCGTCGATGAACTGCTGGTCGAGCCACGGCTTGTAGATCTTCAGATCCGGATTCACGAGCAGACCGTAGCGGTAGAAACGCTCGATGTCGTTGCCCTTGTAGGTGCTGCCGTCGCCCCAGATGTTGACGCCGTCTTCCTTCATCGCGGCGACGAGCATCGTGCCCGTGACGGCGCGGCCGAGCGGCGTCGTGTTGAAGTAGGTGACGCCCGCCGTCGATACATGGAACGCGCCGCTTTGCAGCGCGGCAATGCCTTCCGCGACAAGTTGCGCGCGGCAGTCGATCAGGCGCGCGCCCGCTGCGCCGTATTCGGTCGCGCGGCGCGGGATCGAATCGTAGTCGTCCTCGTCGGGCTGGCCGAGGTTCGCGGTGTAGGCGTAGGGCACGGCGCCTTTCTTCTTCATCCAGTGAAGCGCGGCGCTGGTGTCGAGACCGCCGGAGAACGCGATGCCGACCTTCTGGCCGACCGGAAGATTTTCGAGAATTGTGCTCATGAGCAATACCGTCTAATCGATTAATGGAAAACTGGTCGGACTATCGAGTCCGCGATGGCCGGACAAATGACAAGCGTAACCGGAAATGGCGGCACGCTTCGCCCCGGCGTGTCGGGGCGGCTGCCGCCCGGTTCGCGGCTGGAGGAAACCGAGCTTTTCCGAGCGCTTCGCATGCTCGCGCACGCCGGTCCGCGAGGCGCTGCGGCAGCTCGCATCGGAGGCGCCGATCACGCTGCGTCCCCGCCAGCCCGCAATGCGATCTCGCTCTCGAGCGTCGTCAGAATCTCGTCGCTCGCGTGGTCACGTGTATCTCCAGAGCCCATTGCCTGTATTTCTTGCGGGCTCGATTGTCGCATGAATCGATGCGTTCACCGCCGCAGACAGCATGCCGGGCTATCTGACGAAAGTGCGTCCATATCGTCGATGTCATCGCGACCATCACGCTCATTCCGAGCCGAGGGCGCGGAGCTCGAATAGTTCGCGCCCCGCCGTGATCGGCTCCGCTGGCGGAGTCGGCGCGCTATCCCGAACGGCCCGCCGACGCCTCAGGACAACGCCACGACAGCGTCGAGCGCGCCGCCGACCATATCGCGCAAAGTCGGCTGGATCGCTTCGGCTTTTGCCGGCAGGTAATCGAACGGGGGTGCTTCGTCCATGTAGGCGGACTGGCACATCTCCAGTTGCACGGCGTGAATCCCGTCCTGCGGCGCCGCATAGTTCCGCGTGATGAAGCCGCCTTTGAAACGTCCGTTCGCGATCCATGAGTAATCGCTCCGCGCGGCCGCATCCGTCACGGCTTTCATCACCGATGCCGCCGCCGTGCGGCCATCCTGCGTGCCGATGTTCAGGTCCGGCAGCTTGCCGTCGAACAGACGAGGCAACACGCTCGCAATCGAATGCGCTTCCCACAGCAGCACATTGGCGTGCCGCTCGCGAAGGCGCGCAAGCTCGACGACGATCCTGTCGTGATACGGCTTCCAGTACTTCGCGACGCGACGTTGTTTTTCGGCGGCATCGGGTACGCAGCCTTCGCGGTACACCGGCTCGCCACGGAACGTCAGATCGGGGCACAGGCCGGTCGTCGTCTGCCCTGGATAAAGGCTTTCATCGGACGAAGGCCGGTTGAGATCGATCACATAGCGCGACATGCGTGCGCCGAGGATCGTTGCGCCGAGCTGCTGCGCGAACGCATAGAGCCGGTCGAGGTGCCAGTCGGTGTCGGCAACCGTCAGCGCGATATCCGTGTACCGGTCGCGCAGATCGTCGGGGATGATCGTGCCGAGGTGCGGGATCGAGAGCAGCAGCGGCCCATCGCCGCGTTCGAGCGTGTAGAGATCGTCCATTGAATGATGTCGATTGTGAAGTGGTTTGCGACAAGGAAGTCATAACAGCGCATCGTCCGGCAGCGTCGGCACGGCGCGCGTGAGTGCGGGACGAATCAGGTGATCGAGCACGCGGCGCGTGAGCGTGACGGTTTCATCGACGAAATCGTCCCATTCCCCTTGCCGATGCAGCACGAAAAACTCGCGTCGCGCGAGACGTCCTTCGGGCAGCGGCAATACGGCGATCTCGTGGAGATAATGCCGCGCCTGCCAGAGACACAAGGGCGTCGAAACGGCGAAACCGAGTTTCGCGCTGACGAGGCTCAGCAGCGGATCGGTTGCGTCGAATTCGAAACGGCGCGGGCTTTCGATGCCGAGATGCCGCGCGAAGCGATCGACCTGCTGGCCGATGACGGAGCGCGCGGTATAGCGGATCAGCGGCAGCTCATCGGCGAGCGTGCGCCACGCCGACGCATCGTGTCGAAGCGGCTCGCGCTCTTCGAGCCAGCGGCGCGATACCACGGCCACGAACGCCTCCGAAAACAACGGCACTTCGACGATGCGCGCGTCATTCAACGCGGTCTGCGTGCAGACGACGACATCGACTTCGCGCGCGTGCATCTGCGCCGACAGGCCGGGCGTCAAACCCGACCATAACGAGATCTGCCGCGCCGAGCCGGACATCGCGCGGATCAGTTCAGGGCCGACCGTTGCCGCGAAGGAATCGACACAGCCGAGCCGCAACGGCAACGCGCCCTCAAGCGACGCATCGCCGATGCGCGCGCTCACCATCTGCGCGTGATCGAGCAGCGGACCCGCGAGTTCGAGCAGCGCGCGCCCGGCGCGATTCGGACGCGGCGGACGGCTGTCGCGATCGAACAGCGCCGTGCCCTGCTCGCGTTCGAGCGTTGCAATCGACTGGCTCACCGCGCTTTGGCTCAAACCAAGGCGGCGTGCAGCCGCGGTCATCGAGCCGGTCTCGCAAACGGCGACGAAAGCCTGCAGCGCGCGCAGGTCAAGCGGTGATGGGGTGCGTCTCATCGAGACTCCGTGATGCTGCCTGGTGCATTGGATCTGGAAACCGCGGCGCGGCGCGGCGCTCATCATGCGCCTTTCAGGGGATGGCCCTGGCGTCATCAGCAAACCGCCGATGACGACCATCAGTTTGTCTTATGCTAAATATTCGCACGTCACGATCCACGATGCGCGGGCGTCGTGTGCGTTCGCACAGGCCGAGTCGGATTGGTGACAGTAGATGTCGAGTTTGTGTCGGTCCAGCCGATTTTGGCCCGTTACATTCGACCAACGCTGGCATCGGTGCGCGGGAGGGCCGCAGTGGATACACTGGTTTTCATCTGGAATAACGCGGCATCGATCGGGCATATGCTCGTCGATCACATGCTGCTCGTGCTGGCCGGGGTCGGCTGCGCGATCGTGACGGGCGTCGCGCTCGGCATCGTCATCACGCTCGATGAGCGGCTCGCCCGCGTCGTGCTGTACACCGCCGCGATGCTGATGACGATTCCATCCATCGCGCTTTTCGGCCTGCTGATTCCGGTGCTGTCGCTGATCGGCCAGGGCATCGGCTTTCTGCCCGCCGCCATCGCGCTATTTCTCTATTCCCAGTTGCCCATCCTGCGCAACACCTACGCCGCGATCCGCAACCTCGACCCCGCTCTGCGCGAAGCCGCGCTCGGCATGGGGATGACGCCGTGGCAGCGGCTGTATCGCGTCGAAATGCCGATCGCCGTGCCGATCATCATGGCGGGCGTGCGCATGGCCGTGGTGATGAACATCGGCATCGCGGCGATCGCGACGTATATCGGCGCGGGCGGGCTCGGGCGGCTCATCAGCCGCGGCATCTCGCAGTCGGACCCGCGCCAGCTCGTAGCGGGCGCGGTGATCGTCGCGCTGCTCGCGATCCTCGCCGATCTGGGCCTCGCCGCCCTGCAATGGCGTCTCACACCGGAAGGCATGCGCCCGCGCCGGGTGCGCTTCCTCTGGCGGCGCGGTGGGCTGCAGCCGCCGCTCGCGGCGCCTCTCGTCAATGCGGCAGCCACCCCGGCGGAGGGACGATGATCGAGCTTCGAAACCTGACCAAGCGCTTTGCGTTGCGCGGCGCAAAGCCGGTCGTCGACGACATCTCGATGACGGTGGAAGAAGGCGAACTGTGCGTGCTGCTCGGGCCGTCCGGCTGCGGCAAGACCACGACGCTCAAGATGATCAACCGGCTCGTGCAGCCGACGTCGGGCCAGATCCTGATCGGCGGTGTCGATACGGCCGGCTTCGACATCGTCGAGCTGCGGCGGCGCATCGGCTATGCGATCCAGCAGGTCGGCCTCTTCCCGAACATGACGGTGGCGGAAAACATCGCGCTCGTGCCGCAGATGCTCGGCTGGGACAAGGCGCGCATCCGCGAGCGCACGGAAACACTGCTGGCGATGGTATCGCTCGATCCGGCGACCTTCATGCCGTGCTATCCGCGCGATCTGTCAGGCGGACAGCAGCAGCGCGTCGGCGTGGCGCGGGCGCTCGCCGCCGATCCGCCGGTGATGCTGATGGACGAGCCGTTCGGCGCGATCGATCCGATCAACCGCACGTCGATTCAGGACGAATTCCGCCACATCCAGAAGAGCCTGAGAAAGACCGTGATGTTCGTGAGCCACGACATCGACGAGGCGATGAAGATGGGCGACAAGGTGGCCATCTTTCGCGACGGCAAGATAGAGCAGATGGCGAGCCCGGACGAGCTGCTGGCGCGCCCGGCAAGCGCGTTCGTCGCGGATTTCGTCGGCGCCGACCGCGCATTGAAGCGCCTTCGCCTGATGCGCGCAGCCGATGCGGCGCTGGAACCGGCACGCGTCGCGCGTTTAGGCTTTTCGAGCGCGGATGCGCGTGCGCTGCTGCGCGATCACCTGGCCGACACGCTCGTCGTGCTCGATGCGCAAGACAAGCCCGTGGGTCATATCGGTTCGATGGAACTCGCCGCTGGCGGTGCCACGCTCGAAGCCGCGCAACTGCGCCCGCTGCCTGCCCTGGCACGTGCGACCGACGACCTGCGCTCCGTTATGTCGATGCTGCTCGCGCACGGCGCGACGTGGCTGCCGGGCGTCGATGCCGACGGGCGCTTCATCGGTTATGTGACGCACGAACGCATCGCGCTGATGGCGCGCGCGGCGTGCGCGTCGGGCGAGGCGTCGCCGCATGTTCCCGCTGCCACGCCCGATGCGCCCGAACCCGCGCTCGTGCTCGGAGGTGCGCGATGAACGGACGCGCCGCCCGCATCGCTACCGGCTCGCTGACGGCAGTGCTCAGCGCATCGGCGCATGCGGACAACTGGTTCGCGTCGATCGGCCAGTATCGCGCGGACATCGTGTATCAGGCCGGCCAGCAAATGCTGATGGTGCTGATCGCAGGCGTTGCGGCGATCGTCGTCGCGGTGCCGGTCGGCATCTGGCTGAGCCGCCCGGCGAACGGCCGCGCCGCACAGTTGGTGATGTTCGCGCTCAACGCAGGTCAGGCAGTGCCGAAACTCGCGATTCTCGCGCTCGCGATGAGCGCGTTCGGCATCGGCGCGAAGCCCGCGATTCTCGCGCTGTGGCTCGCCACGCTGCTGCCCATCGCGATGAACACCTACGAAGGCATCCGCGCCGTGCCGCCCGCGCTGATCGAAGCGGCCAACGGCATCGGCATGACGCAATGGCAGATTCTCCGCAAGGTCGAACTGCCCAACGCGATGTTCGTGATCCTCGCGGGCGTACGCACCGCGCTCGCGATCACCGTGGGCACCGCGCCGCTGGCGTTTCTCGTCGGCGGCGGCGGACTCGGCGAACTTATCTTTACCGGCATCGACCTGAATGATTTTTCGATGTTGCTTGCCGGCGCCATCCCGACCGCCCTGCTCGCGGTCGCCACCGATCTGTTCGTCGCGCAGCTTCAGCACTGGCTGGTGCCGCGCGGCGTCAGTCCTCAACGTTGATCCTTCTCGGGGAACCGAAGCCCATGTTCAAGCCGCTATTGTCACGCAAGCTGTGGTCGCGCCTGCTCGGCGCATCTTTGTTCACGCTCGCCGTCGGCGCGCTGGGCGTCGGTCAGTCCGCGCGGGCTGCATCGACCATAACCGTCGGCGGGAAAAACTTCACCGAGCAGGTGCTGCTCGCGGAGATGACCACGCAACTGCTGCAGGCGAAGGGCTTCACGGTCGTGAAGAAGGACGGCATGGGCAGCACGGTGCTGCGTCAGGCGCAGGAGAACGGACAAGTGGACGTGTACTGGGAATACACCGGCACGTCGCTGATCACCTATAACAAGGTGACCGACAAGCTCGATCCGCAGCAGACCTATGCGCGCGTGAAGGAACTCGACGCGCAGAAGGGTCTCGTCTGGCTCGATCCGTCGAAGGCGAACGATACGTACGGCCTCGCGATGAACCGTGACGTCGCGCAAAAACTCGGCATCGCCACGCTCAGCGATCTCGCGAAGGTGCTCAACGGCGGCAAGGAGCTGACCTTCGCGTGCAATTCCGAGTTCTACGCGCGGCCCGACGGTCTGCGTCCGCTCGAGAAGGAATATGGCTTCCACTTCGGGCCGGCGCAGATCAAGCGGATGGATTCGGGCCTCACGTATCAGGCGCTGAAGGATCGTCAGGTCGATACCGCGCTCGTCTTCACGACCGATGGCCGCGTGCCCGCGTTCGACTTCATCGTGCTGCGCGACGACAAGAACTTCTTCCCGGCGTATGCGCTGACGCCGGTCGCGCGCAAGGCGACACTCGACGCCAACCCGAATCTCGCGGGCGTCCTGAACGCGCTGTCCGCCAAGCTCGACGACGCAACGATGGCGCGCCTGAACGCCGAGGTCGACGTCCAGAAGAAGTCGCTCGGCGACGTATCGAGCGCGTTCCTCAAGTCGGCCGGCCTGCTCTGATCCATGCGCGCGACGGAACCCTTGCTCGTCGCGGCCGCGCAGGTCGAGACGGTCGTCGGCGATCTCGCGGCGAATGCCGCGGCGCATCGGCGGGTGATCGAAGAAGCCGCGGCGCGCGGCGTGCGTTTGCTCGTGTTTCCCGAGTTGTCGCTCGTGGGGCATGGCGCGGGTGAGCACGCGCTGAAGCTCGCCATCACGCGCGACGACGAGACGCTGCTCGAACTCGCGCGCTGCTGTACGTCGCTGTGCGCCGTGGTCGGTTTCATCGAGGAGGCGCCGGGCGCGTCGTTCTACAACAGCGTCGCGACGCTACATGCGGGGCGCGTGGTGCAGGTGCATCGGAAGATCGCGCTGGCGACCTACGGAAAGCTCGACGACGGCAAGTTCTACGGACACGGCGAGTGCCTCGACCAGTTCCCGATGCCGGACGATCCGCGCTGGCGCGTCGCGACGCCGATCTGCGCCGACCTGTGGAGCCCCGCGCTGATGCATCGCCTGGCGCGCGACGGCGCGACCTTGTGCGCCGCGCCGGTCAGTTCGGCCGTCGAAGCCGTCGGCACCGAATTCGACAACCCGCGCGGCTGGGACACCGTGTTGCGGGCTCACGCGCTCGTCTATGGCCTGCCGATCGTGTTCGCCAATCGCGTCGGACGGGAAGGCACGCTGCAATTCTGGGGCGGCTCGCGCATCGTCGGCCCGCGTGGCGAGATCCTCGCGCAGAGCGAGTCGGCACGCGAGGAGCTCGTGATCGCGGCGCTCGACTACGGCGCCGTGCGCAACGCGCGTTTCGACCTGCCGACGGTGCGCGACGCCCGCGCCATCGACACGATTCTGGCGCAGCGCGGGTCCGGAAACGACATCGTGTCGGTTTCGTGATCGGGTTGGTCGTCTGTCTGTGCGCATCGGCGAAATCAGCGACAGACAATCGGTTTAACTGATCGTTTGCACGGAGAGCATGACGATGATCGACCCGACGCGCGTGCGCGCCGCCCTCGCGCAACGCCGCGACAACTTCTCGCTGCCGCAGCCGTTCTATACCGACGAAGCGTTTCATCGACTCGATATCGACGCCGTCTTCAACAACGAGTGGCTGTTCGCGTGCAATAGCTGCGAGTTGCGCGAGCCGGGCGACTATCTGACGCTCGAAATCGGTGCGACTTCGGTCATCGTGTTACGCGACGAGGACGGCGAGATTCGCGCATTTTTCAATACGTGCCGTCATCGCGGCTCGCGCATCTGTCTCGACGAAAAGGGGCATGCGCATCGGCTGACGTGTGCTTATCACCAATGGGTCTATGAGCTCGACGGCTCGCTGCTGCATGCGCGGCAGATGCCCGCAGGCTTCGAGCGCGAAGCGTATGGGCTGCGTCCCGTGCATGTCGGAATCGTGTGCGGCATGGTCTACATCTGCCTCGCGGATACGCCGCCCGACATCGCCCGCTTTCGCGATGCCGTGACGCCGTACATCGCGCCGCATCAGCCGTGGCGTACCAAGGTCGCCGCCGTCTCGACGATGATCGAGGACGCGAACTGGAAGCTCGTCATCGAAAACAATCGCGAGTGCTATCACTGCGCGGGAAATCATCCGGAACTGCTCGCGACGCTGGTCGAATTCGCATTGCCCGACGATCCCGCCGGCTCGCGCGACTTCCGCCTGCTGATGGACGCGCAAGCCGCGAAGTGGGAACGTCACGGCCTGCCGCATCTGCCCGCCGATGGCGGCGACGAGTTCCGCTGCATTCGCTTGCCGTTTCATCGCGGCGCGGTGTCGTTCACGCCGGATGGATCGCCTGCATGCGGCAAGCTGCTCGGCGATCTCACCGAACCGGATCTCGGCTCCGTGCGCATGTTCCGCGTGCCGAACAACTGGAATCACTTTCTCGCGGATCACATCATCCATTTCCGCATCCTGCCGCTGTCGGCGTCGCGCACGGTGCTGCGCACGACCTGGCTCGTGCACGAAGACGCGGTGGAAGGCGTCGATTACGACATCGACAAACTGACCTCCGTGTGGAACGCGACCAACACGCAGGACGCGCGGCTCGCGGCCAACAATCAACTCGGCGTCGGATCGATCGCTTATACGCCGGGGCCGTATGCGCCGTCCGAATTCATGCTGCGCAACTTCACCAACTGGTATGCGAACAAGCTGTCGACTCATCTCGATAGCGCGCATGCGCATCGTTCGTTCGAGCTGAAGGTGTCGAATGGCTGACGTGCTGATCGACGCCGAAAGCGTCAGCGCTTTCGATGAAGCGCAAGCGCGCACGCTCGAATGCATCGGCGTGCGCGACGAAGCGCCGGGCGTCAAGACTTTTCGCCTGCGAGATCCGCATCCCGACGGCGTGCGCCTCTTCGCGCCGGGTCAGGCGATGCTGCTCGCGCTGAACATCGACGGCGTGCGTCATGACCGAATGTTTTCCATCGCATCGTCGTCCGTCGAGCGCGACGTGATCGAACTGACCATCAAGGCGCAGGCGCATGGTGTCGTCACGCGCTGGCTGCACGAGCGCTGCGCGCCGGGAATGCGGATCGACGCGCGCTATCCGCTCGGCCGCTTCACGCTCGATCCATCGAACGCGACGCCGCTTGCGCTCGTGTCGGCGGGATCGGGCGCATCGCCGCTCATGTCGATGCTGCGCACGCTCGCGCTCCGCAGGCCGGATGCCGACGTCGCATGGCTGCATTGCGCGCGCAACGCCGACGACATCCTCTTCGCCAGCGAACTCGCGACGCTTCAGTCGCGCATGCCGAACCTCAAGGTCAGCGTGTGGCTGAGCGCGCCCGCGCCGGGATGGTTCGGCTTGCGCGGGCGCATCTCGCGCGGCACGCTCTGGGCGATGACGCCGGACTTCGGGCGGCGCACGGTGTATTGCTGCGGGCCTGCGGGTTTCATGCAGAGCATCCGGCAGATTCATGCAGCCGAAGGCGCGCGACGCGCGGCGTTTCATATCGAGCATTTCGGGCCTTCGCCTTCGGCGGCACCCGAACACGATGCAACCTCCTTGCCCGAAGAAATGCACGGCGTGGTTCATCACGCCACCCTCGGCGACAAGCGCTTCCAGGTGCGCGCGGGCGAAACGCTGCTCGTCGCGGCGACGCGTCAGCAGGTCGTGATTCCGTGCGGCTGCGCGAGCGGCATGTGCGGCACCTGCAAGGTGCGCCGCGTGTCCGGCGAAGTATCGATGCACCACGCGGGCGGTTTGTCGGCCGCCGAGGAATCGCAAGGCTGGATTCTCGCGTGCTCCAGCCGCCCGTCCACCGACGTCGAAATCGCCTTCCGATGATGACCGCCGCCCTGCCTTTGCTCGACGACGCAAGCCGCTTCACGCACGCGTTGCGCTTCGAGATGCTGCCCGATGCCGTGGTGCGCGATGCGCAACGCCGTCTGCTCGACCTCTTCGGCATCGCGGCGGCGGGCACGTCTACGCGCATGTCGTCGATTGCGCGGGAGCATGCGCTCGATTGCTTCGCCGCAGGCCGCACGCCCGCGCGCATGCTGTTCGACGGACGCATCGCGAGCGCGGCGGGCGCGGCGTTCGCGGGCGCGGCGACCATCGACAGTTTCGATGGTCACGACGGCCACGCGCTCACCAAGGGACATGCGGGCGTCACCGTGCTGCCTGCGCTGCTCGCAATGACCGAGCGCGTGCCCGGCATGAGCGGGCGGGAATTCATCGTGCAGACCGTCCTCGGCTACGAACTCGGCACGCGCGCGGGCATCGCGCTGCACGCGACGAGCCGCGAATATCACACCTCCGGCGCGTGGAATGCGCTCGCGGCGGCGGCCATCGCGAGCCGCGCGCTTAGCTTCGACCTGACGACGACGCGGCATGCGCTCGGCATCGCGGAGTATCACGGGCCGCGCTCGGACATGATGCGCTGCATCGATCATCCGACCATGCTGAAGGACGGCTCGTGCTGGGGCGCGCTCGCGGGCATCAGCGCGGCGCTGCTCGCATCGCGCGGCTTCACCGGCGCACCGGCGACAACCGTGGAGCGCGATGCGCCCGCGATCTGGGCCGATCTCGGCGAGCGCTGGCTGATCCTCGAACAGTATGTAAAGCCATATCCGGTTTGCCGCTGGGCGCATCCGTCGATTGCAGCGGCGCTGGCGGTGCGCGCGCAGGCCGGTTTCGATGCGGCCGACATCGAGCGTGTGGAGATCGAGACCTTCCACGAGGCGAAGCGCCTGTGGTCCGGCGCGCCCCGCACTACCGAAGAAGCGCAATACGGCGTGCTGTTTCCCGTCGCCGCCGCGTTGCTGCATGGTCGCGTGGATGCCGGCACCATCGGCGATGCGGGTCTCGCCGATCCTGCGGTGCGCGCGCTGCTGCCGCGCCTCGTCACGCGCGAGCATGCCGAATTCAACGCGGCGTTTCCCGCCGAGCGCTGGGCGCGCGTGCGAATCGAACTGCGCGATGGACGACGTCTCGATTCCGGCGCGATGCAGGCAAGCGGCGATCCCGCCCGTCCGATGACACCGGGCGCCGAGCGCGAGAAATTCCGCACGCTGACAGGCGCGCGCTTCGGCGCACGTTTCGCGAGCGAACTCGAAGCGGCCGTCGATGCGCTCGCCGAACCCGACACAAGCGCCGCCGCCTTGTGCGAGCTCGTGCTGAACGCGCCGACTGCCATCGGCGAATCGGATGCGCGGCGGGACGACGCGCAAGCCATGACATCCTGACCTCAAAGAGTCGAACCCGTGGAAAACGAAGCCATGCAAACGCCCTTCTACGATCCCGCATCCGTGGCGGGCAAGGCGCCGCCCGTCGATGAATCGACCGATCTGCTCATCGTGGGCGCGGGTCCGGCGGGCATCGCGGCCGCGCTCGAAGCGGCCGGACGCGGCATCGGCGTGACGCTCGTCGATGAGAATCCCGTGCCGCTCGAAACGATGGGCGAGGACGTGCCGCTGCATTTCGGCGCTCGCATGGGCGCGGCGGCCGGCAACGCCAACGCGATGCTCGAAGCCATGCTCGAAGCGCGCCCTGAACTCGGCGATGCGCTCGAAGCAGGCATCGACGTGAAGCTCGGCACGGCAGTCTGGGGCCTCTTTCCGCACGGCCCGGCGAGCGCCTGGATGGACACGCATGTCGCCGGTCTCGCCGATTCATCGCATACGTGGCTCATGAGTTTCAAGCGGGTGATCGTCGCATCCGGTCGGCGCGACATGGGCCTCGCGTTCGACGGCTGGCAGCGTCCCGGCGTGATGGGCGCAAGCGCCGCGTGGCGGCTGGCGGCGCTGTACGGCGCGCTCGATGCGCGTCGCGCGGTGTTGATCGGCAGCGACACGGACGCGCTCAACGTGGGCGTCGAACTGATGACGCGCGGCGTGCAGATCGTCGCGGTGATCGAACAGTCCGATGCGATCCTCGGCGATGCCGCACTCGCGTCGCAACTCGAAGCGGGCGGCGCGCGCATGCTCACGCGTCATGTCGTGCGCCACGCGCACGGGGATGCGTATGGCGTGACGTCGGTCGAAGCGGCATCGCTCGATGCGGGCGCGTCGGCCAGGTTCGATTGCGACACGGTGCTGCTCGGCATCGCCGCGCTGCCCGCGATCGAACTGCTCGAAGCGGCAGGTTGCGCGACTGCGTTCGATGCGGCGCGCGGCGGTCACGTCGTCAGTGTCGATGCAATGCAGCGGACGTCGCTGCCGTTCGCTTACGCAGCAGGCGACTGCGCGGGCGTCTGGGCGGCGAAGAGCCGCGATGAAGCCATCGCGCGCGAAGAAGGCCGTCGCGCGGCGCGTGCGGCGCTCGATGCGTCGAGCGTTGCGGACCTAGCGCAGGTCGTGCAGCCCGAAGCACCCGAGCACGATATCGCCCGATCGCGCGTGGAATGGGTGCGCGCGAGCGTTCTCGGCGCGGCGGGCGAGCCGTTCGTGTGCCAGTGCGAGGAAGTCACCGCGCGCGAAATCCTCGATGTCCGCCCGCCGCGCTACCTCGACTGGCATCCCGCCGATCCGGCGCACGACACGCGCGGCGTCGCCGGCCTCGCACGCAGCGGCCCGCCGAATCCCGATGCGGTCAAGCGTCTCACGCGCGCCTGCATGGGCCCATGCCAGGGCCGCCGATGCCGCGAGCAAGTGGCGGCACTGGTCGCGATCGGCGCCGGCTGTGCCCTGCCGCAGATTCCGCTCGCGACCTTTCGCGCGCCGGTGCGCCCGCTCGCGTTGCGGCAACTCGCCGACGTGGCCGAAGCGTCATCGACCGCGGCGCACTGGGATAGCTGGTTCGGCATGGCCTCGCAATGGGTGCCGTTCTGGCGTGTCGATCCGCTGTATCGCGCGGGCACGCGGCGCGTCGGAGAACCGGTTGCAAGCGAATAGCGGACATCGGCATCGGCTTTTCATCGAAACGAAATCTCGCAATCAAGGCTCGCAAGCATGAACACGTTGGCAGCAGGCAATATCAAGGGCGCATCGGTCGTCATCGTCGGCGGCGGCGTGACGGGCCTCTCCGCGGGATGGTGGCTCGCGCGCGAAGGCATCGACGTGCTGGTGCTCGAAGCGGGCATGATCGGCTGGGGCGCGTCGGGGCGCAACGGCGGCGGCTGCTCGCATCATCACAGCCCGCTCTTCATGGAAGAACAGCGCCTCTGGCCGATGATGGACGAACTGCTCGGCTATCCGACCGAATTTTGCCGCGAGCGCATCCGCATTGCGCTCGACGAGCATCAGTTCCGGCTGTATCGGCGTGCACTGGAGAACGGGGCGCATCACGGCCTGCGCTCCGACGTGCTCGATGCGAAGCAGGTGCGCGAGCTCGTGCCGCTCGCGGGCGACAACGTGCATGCCGGCTATTTCTATCACTTCGGCGGGCATGCGAATCCGCATCGCACCTTGCAGGCTTATGCATGGGCGATGGAGGATCACGGCGCACGCATCCTGCAACATACGCCGGTGACGGGTTTCGTCACGCAAGGCGGACGCGTCAGCGCGGTGAAGACGTCCAGCGGAGACTTTGCCTGCGATCACCTCGTGATCGCGGCCGGACCGCATACGGGCGTGCTTGCCGCGCAACTCGGCATCGACGTGCCGCTCGCGGCGGCGCGCGCGGAGATGATCGTCACCGAACCGCTTCCGCAGATGCCGCTCGGCGGCGTCGACGGCAACGGCCTGTACGGGCGGCAGACGCTGCGCGGCAACCTCGCGTACGGCGGCGGTCCGCACGAATGGATCGGTCTCGACGACGTGCCGAAGGTGCGTCCGCATTCGACGCCGCTTCAATGCAGCATCGCGGCGCGGCTCGCGGCGCTGCTGCCGAAGGCCGCGCATGCGAAGGTCATCCGCAGCTGGGCGGGTTACATCGAGAACACGCCGGATGGACGGCCCGTGATCGATCGCCCCGATGCGAAGGGCAACGTGACGGTCGCGACGTTATCGAGCGTGGGTTTCGGGCTGTCGCCGGCGAGCGGCCACGCGATCCGCGATCTCGTGGTGGACGGGCGATGCGCGTTCGCGGATCTCTCGTCGCTGTCGCTTTCGCGCTTTGCGCACCTGGAACCGAACTGGCGCGAGCTGCAAGGCTGGCTGCCGTTGCCGCTGCGAGCCGCAGCGCCGGAGCTCGAAGCGGCATAAGCCCTTCACGACCTCGGCTGCGCGGCGCGCAACTCCGTCGGGCTGATGCCATACGCCCGACGCACCCAGCGCGCCAGATGCGACGGCGACGCGAAACCCGTCGCCACGGCCACATCGGCCACGGGCACGCTCGAATACGTCAGCATCTCGTGCGCGCGCTCCAGCCGCAACTGCACGTAGTAGCGCGCGGGCGTTGCGTTCAGATGCCGCAAGAATAGCCGCTCCATCTGGCGCGACGTCATGCCGATGGCCGAGCCGATATCGTTGATCTGCAGCGGCGTTTCCACATGCGCGCGCATCATCTCGATGGCCCGGCGGATGCCGCGCGGCAGGCTCGCGTGATTCTGGTCGCGCCAGCCGCGCTGATTATCGGCCGTATCGCGCATGCGTTCGTGGTGGAACTGATTGGCGACGCGCACCGCCAGATCGCTGCCGTGCTGCGTCTTGATGAGATGCAGCATCATGTCCATTGCAGCGATGCCGCCCGAGCACGTCATGCGGTCGCGGTCGATTTCGAACAGCTTGCTGCTGCATAGCAGGTTGGGAAACGCCTCCGTGAACGCCGGCAGATTCTCCCAGTGGATCGTGCAATGGTAGCCGTCGAGCAATCCCGCGAGCGCAAGCAGATACGTCGCGGTCGAGAGCGAACCGATGACCGCATCGGTGCGGGCCGCGCGTTTCAGCGCCGCGACGAAGGCCGGTTCGAGCGCGGGCGCGAGACGAAGGCCGCCGCAGACGAACACGTAATCGGCATTCTTGTAGACGTCGTCGAAGTTGCGCGCCGCCAGCGCGATGCCGCCCGACGAATGCACCGGCTCGCCGTCGAGACTCGCGAGCGTCCAGTCGTACAAGGTGTCGCCCGCGAGGCGGTTGGCCGAGCGCAGCGGCTCGATGGCGGACGACAGGCTCATCATCGACAAGCCGTCCGCGAGGAGGAACACGAACCGGCGCGGCATGGCGTCGGACGAGGAAGTGTGATTGACCAAAGCGCGCGATGTGGGGTTGACCTGCGTGCCCTCGCATCAGCCCATGTCCATGCGAAGGCGCCCGGTTCGATACCTGTGCCCGCTATTATGGCCGCGAAAACCGCCCGATGGACAGGGCGCGACGAGGCTTATGCGGCAGAATAGGCCCGGGAGGAGACCATGCGAAATACATTCGTCGGGGTGGACCTGCGTGCGTTGCAGGCGTTCGTCGCAGTCTGCGAGACGCGTTCGATGACCGAAGCCGCGCGTGTGCTTGGCGTCACGCAGAGCGCGGTGAGCCAGCTCATCGCCGCACTGGAGCGCGAACAGGGCGTGGCGTTATTCGATCGCGAGTTCCGGCCGGTGCGGCCCAACGCGGCAGGCCGTATCCTGCTCGAACAGGCGGGCGGGCTGCTCGAACATGCGCAGGCGGTCTCGCATAAGGTGCGCACAGCAACCAGCGAAGGCGTGCCGAGCCTGCGCATCGGCTGCGTGGATTCGTTCGCCGCCAGCGTCGGGCCGCATCTCGTGCAGCGCCTGTCCGATCGCATGAAGACGCTTTCGATGTGGTCCGGCCTCACGCCGACGCTCAGCGAGCAGCTCGCCAATCGCGAACTCGATCTCGCCATCTGCACGGAAGCCACGCTCGATCCGCGGCGTGTGGAATTGCGCCCGCTGTTCTCGGAGACCTTCATCGCCGTCGCGCCGAAAAAATTCGGCGCGGGCCGCAAGCTGCGCGGCTTCCACGACGTCGCGCGCGAACTGCCGCTGTTGCGCTACACGGGCCGCTCGCTGATCGGGCAACAGGTCGAGCGGCTCGTCAAGCACATGAACTTCCATGCACCGAACCGCTACGAATTCGATGCCACCGATCCGCTGCTCAGTCTCGTCGCGTCCGGCTTCGGCTGCGCGATCACGTCGCCGCTTTGTTTGTGGCAGTCGCGCGCGCATCTGCCGGACGTGACTGTCGTTCCGCTGCCCGCAACGCGCATCGGGCATCGCCACTTCTACATTCTCACGCGCCGCTCCGAATGGTCCGCGATGGCCGATGCGGTGTCGCGCGAGTCCATTGCGGTGGCGCGCGACGTGATCGCGCCGGGATTGCACGCCGCCCTGCCCGGCATGCCCGCCGAACTGTTCGACGCCTATGCGCACGACTTCGACGCGCAAGGCGCAGCATGACATTAGCGAAACTGCTTTAAAACATAAGAGTTTCTGATTTGGTCAGATGGCTTAATGGCCGCGTCACGTTCGCCACTACCATCCATTGCAGACCAGGCTTTGCGGGCAGGCCGCCGCCGTTTTCCACCTCTCATTCAGACAGGCATAACGATGACAAGCAATCGCCGTACATTTCTGAAGCAGGCTTCCTGGATCGGCGCGGCAGCGGCCACGGCGGGCTTCACGACGGCATTCGCGCCGCTCGCGCGCGCGGCGACCGCCGTCAATTACGGCGGTTCGGCATGGCTCGGCCACTACGCGGCGTATGTCGCGATGAAGACCGATATCTTCACGAAACTCGGGATCGACTGCCGCTGGCAATCGTTCTCGACCTCGTCGGCACGCATGGGCGCGGTGATGGCGGGCAACATCGATATCGCGGGCACGGGCGTCGTCTCGGCGCTCGCGCTGATGGCCAACGGCGCGAAACAGTTCCAGCTGATCTCGACGCCCAATAACTTCGGCAAGTCCGAAGGGCTGCTGGTGCGCAGCAACGTGAAGTCGCTCGCGGATCTGAAGGGCAAGAAGATCGGCGTCACGTATGCGTCGAGTTCGCACGTGCTGCTGCTCGACGTGCTGCGTCAGGCCAACATGGACCCCGGCAAGGACGTGAGCATCATCAATCTGCCCGCGAACGAACTGCTCACCGCATACCGCGGCAATCAGATCGATGCCGCCGCCGCATGGACGCCGACCTTCGATCGCATCAAGGCGCTGCCCGACACGAAGCTCCTGCTCGACGATTCGTCGTTCTCGCTCTACAAGCAGTATCAACTGACGCCGGGACCGGACGTGCTGCTGGTGCGCACGGCGTTCGCGAGCGCGCATCCCGAGGTGCCGAAGGCTTTCCTGCAAGGAATCGCGCAGGCCAACGACATGATGACGCAGCATCCGGAGAAAGCCGCGCCCATCCTGATGACGCTCACGAATCTCTCGGAAGACGAGCAGATGGCGGTCCTCAAACAGACCCAGTGGTATTCGCACGCGCAGCAAAAATCGCTCTTCGTGGGCAGCGGCGGCAAGCCGGGACCGTTCGTCGACGGCGTGCAGAAGCTCTCTGACATGCTCGTCGATCTCAAGCAGATCGATCAGTCGCCGAAGGTGGCGGACTGGATCAACGCAAGCTATCTGTGAGCATCGACGAATGGCATCGAATCGCAAATGGAGGGGCGGCCTGCTCGTCGTGAGCGCGTGCTCGCTGATCGGCTTCCTGCTGCTGTGGGAACTCGTATGCCGTGCCGGGCTGGTCGATGCGGTCTTTCTGCCCGCGCCATCGCAGGTGCTGGCGCGCAGCATCCGCATGTGGAATCAGCATGCGCTGCTCGACAACGTGCTCGCGTCCACACGTCGCGTGATGGTCGGCTTCTTCGCGGCCGCGGTCGTTTCGATTCCGCTCGGCATCATGCTCGGCACCTCGCGCGTGGCGCGGGCGGTATTCGATCCGCTGCTGTCGTTTCTGCGCCCGCTGCCGTCGATGAGCTGGATTCCGCTGTCGCTGCTGTGGTTCGGCATCACCGAGACGCAGAAGTACAGCATCGTGTTCATGGGCTCGTTCGCGCCCGCGCTTCTGTATGTGATCGACGCCACGCGCAACATCGATCCGATCTTCATCCGTGCGGCGCGCAATCTCGGCGCGAATCGCTGGCAGGTCATGTTCGAAGTCATTCTGCCCGGCTGCATCCCGCAGATTCTGTCGGGCATGAAGGTGATTCTCGGCCTCTCGTGGACCTGCGTGATCTCGGCGGAACTCGTCGCCGCGCAACAGGGTCTCGGCTTCATGATCATGAACGGACGCGAGTTCTTCCAGACCGATACCGTCGTGCTCGGCATGGTGCTCATCAGCATCACGGTGCTCGTTACGGATGCCGTGTTCCGGCTCATCGAACGCGGAGTGCTGTCATGGCAACGATGAACCATCCGATGATCCGGCTCGAAGGCGTCGCGAAGAGCTACGGCCCGTTGCAGGTACTGAGGGAGGTCGATCTCGACATCGCAAAAGGCGAGTTTCTCGTGCTGCTCGGCGCATCGGGCTGCGGCAAATCGACGATGCTCAACATGATCTCCGGCTTCGAGCAGCCGACGCAGGGCCGCGTGCTCGTCAACAACAAGGTCGTGAAGGATGTCGAGCCGGCATGCGGCATGGTGTTCCAGCAGTACGCGCTGTTTCCGTGGAAAACGGTGAGCGAGAACGTCGCGTTCGGCCTGAAGATGCGCGGCATGGGCAAGGCGCAAAGGCGCGAGGCCGCGCGGCGTCATATCGAAGCGGTGGGTCTGAAGGGCTTCGAGGACAGCTATCCCGGCAAGTTGTCGGGCGGCATGAAGCAGCGCGTGTCGATCGCGCGTGTGCTCGCCAACGACCCGGACGTGATGCTGCTCGACGAGCCTTTCGCCGCGCTCGATGCCATGACGCGGCAAGTGCTTCAGGAACAACTACTTTCGCTCTATGAAAAGAGCGGCAAGACCATCGTCTTCATCACGCATTCCATCGACGAGGCACTGATGCTCTCCACGCGCATGATCGTGATGGGCGCGAAGCCGGGACGCATCGTGCAGGATATCCGCAACGATTTGCCGTTGCCGCGCACGGCCGAAGTGCAGCTTTCGCCTGCGTATCTGGAGATGAAGAAGTCGATCTGGGAAACCGTGCAGGCCGAAGTCATGAAGGGCCTCGAAGGCGCCGCGTGAATCCGCGGTATGCATCGCTGCTTCTGCTCAGCATCGGTTTCTCTTATGACGAGGGCGAAGTGCAACTGGCGCGGCACACTGCGTCCATGATCCGCATGAGAAAGGAAGCGCAACAGTGAATACCTATGACGTGGTGGTGATCGGGGCCGGCGTGATCGGCAGTTCCGTCGCGTTCCATCTTCAGAAGCTGGGCGCGAAAAGCGTGCTCGTGCTGGATCGCGCGACCATCGGCGCGGGCACGACGTCGCAATCGTCGGGCATTCTGCGCACGCATTATTCCGTGAAGGAAAACGTCGAACTGGCGCGCAAGTCATGGGCGGTGTTCAATGACTTCGCGGCCTATCTCGGCGACGACGAAGCATCGTGCGGCCTCGTGAAAAGCGGTTATATGATTGTCGCGGCCGAGGGCGACAAGGTCGAGCCGTTGCGCGCATCGCTCGAACAGCAGAGACAGCAAGGCATTCCGCTTGAATTGCTGAGTGCGCAGCAGGCGCACGAACTCATGCCGATTGCACGCTTTTACGATGCCGCGCTGATCGGCTTCGAACCCGAGGCCGGCTTCGCGGACGCCTATCTCACCGCGACGAGTTTCGCGCGCGCCGCGCGACGCGGCGGCGTGACGATCCGCGAAAACGTTACGGTGAACCGGCTGCTGATCGAACACGGCAAGGTGCGCGGCGTATCGACGAGCGTGGGCGATTTCGCGGCGTCGACGGTCATCAGCACACAGAACATCTGGACGCCCGAACTCGCAGGCTGGACGGGCAAATCGCTGCCGGTCTCGCCCGAGCGTCATGCGGTGCTCGCCCTCGAATGCGAAGGCGCGGCCTACACATACGCGATGCCGGTGTTCAAGGACCTCGCATCGAGGGGCATGCTGTATTACCGCAGCTACGGCGGCAATCAGATGCTGGTGAGCGAAGGCACTGCCGGCGAAAAGCTCGACACCGCCGACACCGAACAAGGCGATATCCCGATGGACTATGTCGTCGAAGTCGGCGCGCAGGTCGCCGAGCGCTTTCCGGCGTATGAGGCGGCGGGCATCGCATCGTCGTGGACGGGTGTGTATGACGTCACGCCCGACTGGAACCCCGTGCTCGGCGCGTTGCCGGGTATCGAAGGGCTCGTGGTCGGCTATGGTTTTTCAGGCCACGGCTTCAAGCTGTCGCCCACCGTGGGCAAGGTGCTGGCGCAGGCCGCGCTCGGCTTGGACACCGATGTATCGCTCGCGCCGTATTCCGTCGAACGTTTTGCGACCGGCGCATTGCTGACCGGGAAATACGGTGTCGGCGCAGTGTCCTGAAGCGCGCGTGCCGGACGGCGTCGAAGTCCGGGCGTTGACGTCGTTCGAGACGCGGCCCTGGCGCAACGGCGGCGGAACGACGCGGCCCCTCGCTTACGACCAGGATGGCGCGTGGCGCATCAGCCTCGCAACGGTCGTGCGTGACGGGCCTTATTCGCGCTTTGCGGGCATGACGCGTTTGTCGCTCGTCATGCAGGGCGCGGGCGTCACGCTACGCCATGGAGATGTGCAATGTCGCCTGAGCAGCGGCGCCGTCGCGGATTACGACGGCGATGTCGCATGGGACGCCACCTTGCACGATGGACCGGTGCTCGCCCTCAATGCGATGGCTGCGCGTGGCGTCTGTCGCGCGAGTATCCGGCCGCTGACTGAAACGATGACCGTGCCATCGGGATGCTTCGTAGTCGCGTTGACGATCGAGGCGGAATGCACGTTCGCCGTCAAAGGCTTCGAGGCCACGCTCGATGCCGCGCATGTCTTATTGCGCGACGAACGAGGACCGCCGCTTCATCTCGCGCCGCATCGCGGCTCGCAGGCTGCGCTCGTCCTCATCGAGTTCATTGACCCTCGCTCTTGAGATTCGAACCAGGGAACGCAACCATGAAGATCATGGCCGCAGTGAAGCGTGTCGTCGACTACAACGTGAACGTCCGCGTGAAAGCGGATCAGAGCGGTGTCGAGACGAGCAACGTGAAGATGTCGATGAATCCGTTCGACGAGATCGCCGTCGAAGCGGCCACGCGCCTGAAGGAAGGCGGTCACGCCAGCGAGGTTATCGCGGTGACATGCGGTCCGGCGCAGAGCTCGGAGACGCTGCGCACGGCGCTTGCCATCGGTGCGGATCGCGGCGTCCACATCCTGACGGACGTCGAATTGCAGCCTCTGGCGGTCGCCAAGTTGCTGAAGGCGGCTGTCGAACGTGAACAGCCGCAACTGGTGATTCTCGGCAAGCAGGCCATCGACGACGATGCGGGCCAGACGGGCCAACTGCTCGCTGCGTTGCTCGACTGGCCGCAGGCGACATTCGCCAGCAACATCCGGATCGGCGCGAATACCGCCACGGTCACGCGTGAAGTGGATGGCGGTCTCGAAGTCCTCGAGCTTACGTTGCCTGCCATCGTCACGACGGATTTGCGCCTGAACGAGCCGCGCTACGTCACGCTGCCCAGCATCATGAAGGCGAAGAAGAAGCCGATCGAGACATGGAGCCCTGCGGATCTGGGCGTCGATGCTTCTGCACGCCTGAAGACGCTCAAGGTCGTCGAGCCTGCGGCGCGCAAGGCGGGGGGCCGCGTGAACGACGTCTCGGCGTTGATCGACAAGCTCAAGAATGAAGCGAAGGTAATCTGAATGACCACTCTCGTCATTGCCGACCACGAAGGCGCGCGGCTCAAGGCGGCCACGCTCAATACCATCAGCGCGGCGCGCCAGTTGAACAACGGTGTGCACGTGCTGGTTGCAGGTCACGATGCGCGCGGTGCGGCGGATGCCGCGCGCATCATCGAAGGCGTGGACCGTGTCGTTCTCGTGGATGCGCCGCATCTTGCGGACGGTCTCGCGGAAAACATCGCAGCACAGGTGCTGATGCTTGCGACGTCCTACACGCATGTGCTTTTTCCGGCCACGGCGGCGGGGAAGAACGTCGCGCCGCGCGTGGCTGCGAATCTCGATGCGTCGCAGATTTCCGATGTGATCGCCATTCACGATGCCGATACGTTCGACCGCCCGATCTATGCTGGCAATGCGATCGCCACCGTGCGATGCGATGACGCGATCAAGATCTTGACGATTCGAACCACTGCCTTCGATGCCGCACCTTCGGCGAGTGCGCCGGCGCCTGTCGACACGAAGGCGGCTGTTGCAGGGACGCAGCGTGCGCGTTTCGTGCGCCGCGAGGTCGCGGTGAGCGAGCGGCCCGAGCTCACGTCGGCGCGCATCGTCGTGTCGGGCGGCCGCGGTATGGGCAGTGCGGAAAATTTCGCGCTTCTCGATTCGCTTGCGCAAAAGCTCGGTGCGGCGGTGGGGGCTTCGCGGGCGGCCGTCGATTCGGGCTTCGCACCGAACGACTGGCAGGTCGGACAGACCGGAAAGATCGTCGCGCCGCAGTTGTATGTCGCGGTCGGCATCTCGGGCGCGATTCAGCATCTGGCTGGCATGAAGGACTCGAAGGTCATCGTTGCCGTCAACAAGGATGCTGAAGCGCCCATTTTTAGTGTCGCGGATTACGGACTGGTCGGCGACTTGTTCGAAGCGATACCGCAGCTCACGCAGGCGTTGTAGAAAACCGCCAACCGTCACGGCCGATTGCGCGAGCTTCGCTTCGGCATGGTCGCGCTTCGACGACTTTGTCGAAGCGCGCATGGAACGACGATTGCTGCCCGAATGACACTGATTCCATGGGGGCGCGATCATGAGCTATCGACCCGAGGAAACCGACAGCTTTACGCCGTTCGCCGCCGGCCTGATCACCGGTCTGGCCGCCGCTGCCGCCGCGTTGATCGCGCGTCGGGCGGCCGCTGTCATGAGCGTGGGCGCCGGTCATTCGGCCAAACATCGCGCGCTGGACTTCGCTGCCGGCGTCATGCAGCCGAAGTATCCGCTTCAGGCGATGAGTACATGGCTGAACGGATTTCACTTCTACGCCGACGACATGGGCCGGCAGGTGGAAGCGCATCACTTCTGCATTCATCTGCGTCACGATCTGCATCAGTGCGTGATCTTCGATTCGAACGCACCGGGCGCGCGGCTCATCGGCATCGAATACATCATTCCGGAAGAGCGCTTTCTGCAGCTCCCCGAGGAAGAGAAGCGGCTGTGGCACAGCCACCACTACGAGGTGAAGTCGGGCGTCCTCGTGGCGCCAGGCATTCCTGAACTGGCCGAACGTGCGTATTTCAAGGACCTCGTCACTACATACGGCAAGACGTTCCACACCTGGCAGATCGACCGGGACGATTTCCCCTACGGCGCGCCGCAACTCATGATGGGTTTCACGCAGGACGGACAGGTCGATGAAGCGGCCGTCGCCGCGCGCGACAAGCGCCTCAAGGTGTCGCACGAGAACAGAAAACGCAAACGCTACGACATCCCCGTGGGCGATATCGCGCCGGGCGCGAACGCGTGGGAATCCGGCACCTCGCTCCAGACGAGGCTGGAGGAAGTGCCGTTCGATCCACGGCGATAAGCGAAGCGCGTGCTCAAACGCCGGCGTCACCGCTTTCGCGGCTGGTCGGGCCCTCGCCCGGCTTCGTTTCCGTCAGATCGCCCTCGCGCACTTCGGCCTCGCGTATCGTCGTGCCTTCATCGTCGGTCTCGGAGATATCGGTGGTAAAGGTTTCATCGCCACCTTTGGGCTTTTCCTGCTCGGGATTCTGTGCAGACGTGCTCATGACGCGCTCCTAATAAGATGTTGATGATCGGCTCGATGCCGATTCATCTGTCCTCCCAGTCAGCAATGGAGTGCCGAGCTTCGCGCGCTGAACAGGGAGGCCCTGCTCGATCGCCCCGCCTTGTATCGCAACGTGTCCCCTGCGCAGACGGATAAGGACGCATACACAACGCCTCGTTTTCGACACGTGCGGGATACGTTCGCAGGCTTCAATACGCTCATCGCGCGCGCCCTTGAGCGTCGCCGGGAAGAGGGCACGACCGTCCTCCCGTAACGGGTGCTGCAGGCGCCGCGGCGCAGCATCGGCTGAAGTCTCACAGCCCTGCTGCTTGCGAACGGATACCCGGTGCGGGCGCTCGCGACACACGCGAAGTCACTTTTGCCGCTGAAGGCGCAGCCCCTATCTTTCTCCCGGAGTTCTCATGTCGGATAACACAAGCCTCCCCCAGTCACCCGCGCGCCGTCGTTTCGTGGAAGCCGCGGCCGCCGGCGTTGCTGCCGCATCGCTGAGTCAGCTCGCTTTTGCCTCGACCACTTCATCAATCACTTCACTCGGAAGTTCAGCGACCGACGACAAGGAAGCGATTCGCCCACTTCGCGTGCACGTGCCCGAAGCGCATCTCACCGATTTGCGCCGACGCATCCGGTCGGCACGCTGGCCGGAACGCGAGACGGTCTCCGACGACTCGCAAGGCGTGCCGCTCGCATTGATGCAGGAACTCGCGCGTCACTGGTCGACGGATTACGACTGGCGCAGGTGCGAGGCGCGAATCAACGCGTACCCCAACTTCGTGACCGAGATCGATGGACTGGACATTCACTTCATCCACGTTCGCTCGAAGCATGAGAACGCCATGCCGCTGATCGTCACGCACGGCTGGCCCGGTTCGGTCATCGAGCAGTTCAAGATCATCGATCCGTTGACCAACCCTGTGGCTCACGGCGCGAGTGCATCGGATGCCTTTCATCTCGTCATTCCTTCTTTGCCCGGCTATGGATTCTCGGGCAAGCCGACGCAAACCGGCTGGGGCCCCGAACGGACCGCGCGCGCCTGGGTGACGCTCATGAGACGGCTGGGATACGACAAGTTCGCGGCGCAGGGTGGCGATCTGGGCGGTGTCGTCGCGAACGTGATGGGCAAACAGGCGCCGCCCGAGTTGCTCGGCATCCATGTGAATTTTCCGGCGACGGTGCCCGCGGACATCGTCAAGGCGCTCGCCGCAGGCGATCCCGCGCCCGCCGGCCTCTCGGATGACGAGCGTCACGCGTACGAACAGTTGAGCAGCGGCGCCAAGAAGCGGCGCGCCTACGCGCTCGAACAAGGTACACGTCCGCAAACGCTTTATGGATTGTCGGATTCGCCCATTGGCCTCGCGGGATGGCTGCTCGATCACGGCGACGGGTACACACAGCCGGCGGCGGCGCTGACGTCCGCCGTCTATGGGCGCGCGATCAACGGTGAATCGTCCGGAGCGATGACGCGCGATGACGTCCTCGACGACATCACGCTCTACTGGCTGACCAACACAGGAATCTCCGCTGCGCGGTTCTATTGGGAGTCGCACATCAACTTCACTGCCGCGGCGGATGTGTCGGTGCCCGCTGCCGTGAGCGTCTTTCCCCGCGAGAACTATCAGGCGCCGCGGAGCTGGACGGAACGCGCCTATCACAACCTCATCTGGTACAACCGGCTCGACAAGGGTGGACACTTCGCCGCGTGGGAACAGCCGGACTTGTTCGCCGAGGAAGTCCGGGCGGGATTGAGGCCGCTGCGCAAGTAGACCGTTTCGGGTGACTCCGTCGCCCACAAGTCGATACGGCGAAGCGCAAGCGGTCTTCCTGTCGAGCCCGAACGATCCGGCCACGCGTGTGCAAGCCATCGAGGCTTGCGCGCGCACATCCGATTCCTTGCTTCTGCTTCGCGTCCGGCGGAGCGCCAGCCCTACTTCCCGTCTCGAACAAGGACGGCCACGCCTTTCGCAGCGGGCCGAAGGTCGATGCTTTGGTTCAGGCTCATCCCTTGCCGAGCGGCGGCCGACCGGGGAACCCGGCCAGGTTGCTCAATTGGGCCAGTTCGTTAGCCGCCTCGCGCAAGAGCACCGAATATTCGTGGATCTTCTCGACCGTGAGCCGCACACGCGGACCGGCCAGGCTGATGACGCCGACGCAGCGTGTGCCGCTGACCACGGGCGCCGCCACCGCTGACATGCGCGGGGCAAACACCTCGTCGATCATCGCGTAGCCGCGCACGCGCGCAGCGTGCAGGAAACCGAGCAGTGCCTTTAGCGTCGTCGGCGCACTGGGCCCGAACTCGTTCGGCTGTCCAAAGCCCTGCTTCAACACCAGCGCTGCCGCCTGTTCGTCGGTCATCGTCATGAGCCATGCGTGGCCGGTCGACGTGCACGATAGACGCGCCGCCTGCCCCATGTCCGGATCGTAGCGAAAGCCGGTGCGCTGGCCATCCGCCTTCCCCACCCAGATGATCGCTTCGCCGTCGACGAGCGACAGTCGCGCCAGTTCGCCGGTCCGCGCAGCGACGCGCTCGATGATCGGCTGGGCGATATCGGCGATGCCGGTCAGGCTCAGGAATTCCAGTCCGTTCGAGGTCATGCGCATCGTCAGGATGTAGCGGCCGTGCTCGACGAGCTGCCTGACGTATCCGCATTCGACGAGATCCACAAGCAGGCGGTGGCACGTGCTGCGCGGCAGGCCCAGGGCATCCGCAATGGCAAGGAGCCCGGCCCCTTCGCCTTGCGACGCAAGGAAATCGAGAATTCGCAAGCCGTTCTTAAGCGACATTTCCGCGTGCTCTCATGATATGAAATGTAGTTCCGGTGCGGAACGCCCCCCTTCTATAGCGCAAACAATAACACTTGTTCGTGACAGAAACGAACGCTTCACATATCGAAAATGGGGGGAGACGAAATGTCAGTTCTTGCTGACTCAGACATCGCGGCGAGCGAACGAACCGCACAGACTCAAATGATGGCGCGTCGCGCGGTGGCGGGCGCGACCGTCGGTACGGCGCTGGAATGGTTCGACTTCGCGTTGTATGGCGTGGTCGCAGCCACGATTTTTCCGAAGCTGTTTTTTCCGTCGCTCGACCCGACGGCTTCGCTGCTCGCGTCGTTGGCGAGCTTCTGGGCCGGGCTGGCCGCGCGCCCGCTCGGCGCGGTGATCTGCGGCGTGCTCGGCGACCGCTGGGGACGCCGCAACCTGATGCTGCTCACGGTCTCGGTGATGGGCGCGTCGTCGTTTCTGATGGGGCTGCTGCCCACTTACCAGCAAGTCGGCATCCTTGCGCCGACATTGCTCGTCTCGTTGCGCATCGTTCAGGGTTTCGCGCTCGGCGGGGAATCGACGGGTGCGCAACTGATGGCAGTCGAACATGCGTCTGCCGAACGGCGCGGGCTGTATTCCGGCCTGCTGGGCATCTGCTCGCCGCTCAGCCAGATCCTCGCCAATCTCTCCTTGTTCACGCTGTCAGGCCTGCTTTCGCTCGAGGACTTCGAATCGTTCGGATGGAGAATCCCGTTCCTCGCGAGCTTCGTGCTCGTGTTGCTGGGCATCTATATCCGCATGAAGGTCAGCGAGACGCCCGCCTTCGAAGCGCTCAGGAAGAGTGGACAACGCCCGCGCGCTGCCAATCCGCTCGGCATCGTTCTCAAATTCCATTGGCGCACGGCGCTGCGCCTGACGCTGTTCTTCTGCGGCCCGGCTGCGCTGTTTTATCTGATCGTCGTGTTCTCGCTGAGTTACCTGACGAAGAATCTCGGCGTACCGAAGCAGACCGGCTTCATGCTGTTGATGATCGCCAATGTCTGCGCCATCGTCGGCGCGCTCGCGGGCGGCTATCTGAGCGACCGGATCGGACGCAAGCGTGCGCTCCTGATCGGCTCGTTCTGCACGCTGGTGTGCTGCCTCATCTACTTTCCGATCCTCAACCACAATTCGATCGCCATGACGGCGGCCGTGATGGGTGCCTTTCTGGGCTTCACACAGTTCCAGAGCGGCATCCAGCCGGTGTGGTTCGCCGAATCCTTTCCGACCGAAGCGCGCTATACGGGCTCCGCACTGTCGTACTCGGGAGCCAACCTGCTCACTGGCGGGCCGATGCCTATCGTCGCCGTGGCGCTGCTCAATGCCTTTCACGGATCGCCGTGGGCGATCGTCGCGGTCTGCGGCTCGTTGAACCTGCTCTCTTTCCTCATGATCGCGGCGTCCCGGGAAACCAAAGGCACCGCCCTCGAACGCTGCGCTACACACTGAAACCATGACTCGCAAGCTCTATATCCTCAACGGCTCCAACCTGAACATGCTCGGCGTACGGGAGCCTCAGCTTTACGGCAGTACCACTCTCAAGGACATCGAACGGAACTGCCTTGCGTTGGCCGACGCGCTCAAGTTTGACTGCGTCTTTCGCCAGACCAACAGCGAAAGCGACCTGATCGACTGGATTCAGGAAGCGTTCACGCAGGACGCTGCGTTGATCATCAACCCGGCCGGTTTTTCGTTCGGGCGGATTCCGGTGCTCGACGCGGTCAAGCTGATCGGCCGGCCGGTGGTGGAAGTCCACATCACGAACATCCACCGGCGCACCGAAGAGTACCGTCACTCGACGATATCCGTGGCGGCCACCGCTGTGATATGCGGAGCGGGCGCGAACGGCTACCTGCTGGCGATCCGCGCGGTCGACGATCTCTGGGCCAATCAGGGTTGAACCTGTCGCTCAGTCCAGGGCGCACGCGGACTCTGCGAGGAGTCCGCGTTCACTGACATGCGTGGGCTGAGCATCGGGTGAATTTCGGACCCGAACGTCTGAAACCGGGCCGGCAAGCGCCGGTCCGCGCCTAGCGCAACGCCATGACGGCCCGCAGCGAACGTCTCGCCGTCACGGCCAGATACACATATCGGCGTGCAAGCCAAGTACGGATGCCGGGCATGGACCGGCGCCGCATCATCTTCCTCCCGACGTACTCTCCAGGTCATCCCCTCCCGCCGCGAGAGGTGCGTGTCGTAACCACGTCGCTCTATGATCGGGTTCGATGCGTGTCGAATGCGAGAAGCCTCGTGACATCGAGCCTCGTCATCGTCGGCCACGCCGACGTCGCGTCCCCCGGAACGTCCGCCAGAAGTACATCCCGGCCATAACGGCTCAGGGGTCTCACATCGGCCGCGACCTCCAGTCGTCTTGCGATACGGCACCCGCATTCGACAAATACTTCAACGCTACCGTAGCGCTCGGACATATTCATTCGGAGAGACAAATTGAGCTACACCGCGCCGCTGAAAGACATGTTGTTCGTGATGGATGAACTCGCCGACATAACGCGCATTTCCACGCTGCCCGGTTTCGAAGACGCCACGCTCGAAACCGCACAGGCCGTGCTCGACGAAGCCGCGAAGTTCAACGGCGAGGTTCTGGCTCCGCTCAACGCCGAGGGCGACAAATACCCGAGCACCTGGCATGACGGCCAGGTCACGACGACGCCCGGCTTCAAGGAAGCATTCCGCCAGTACGGCGAAGGCGGCTGGCAAAGCGTCATGCATCCGACGGAGTTCGGCGGACAAGGGCTGCCAAAACTTATCGCCACGCCCTGCATCGAGATGCTGAACGCCGCGAACATGTCGTTTGCGCTCTGCCCTCTCCTGACCGACGGCGCGATCGAAGCGCTGCTCACCGCAGGTTCCGACGAGCTGAAACAGCGTTATCTGCCCAAGCTCATTTCGGGGGAATGGACTGGCACCATGAACCTCACCGAGCCGCAGGCGGGCTCCGACCTCGCAATGGTGCGCGCACGCGCCGAACCGCAGGGCGACGGCACATACAAGGTCTTCGGCACGAAGATCTTCATCACATACGGCGAGCATGACATGGCGGACAACATCGTCCATCTCGTGCTCGCGCGCACGCCGGGCGCGCCCGAGGGCGTCAAGGGCATCTCGCTCTTCCTCGTGCCGAAGTTCATGGTGAATGCGGACGGCTCGCTCGGCGAGCGCAACGACGTGCATTGCGTATCGATCGAACACAAGCTCGGCATCAAGGCGAGCCCGACTGCCGTGCTGCAATACGGCGATCATGGCGGCGCAGCAGGCTATCTGATCGGTGAGGAAAATCGCGGCGTCGAATACATGTTCATCATGATGAACGCCGCGCGATTCGCGGTCGGCGTGCAGGGTATCGCGGTCTCCGATCGCGCCTGCCAGCAGGCGGCCGCCTATGCGAAGGATCGCGTGCAGAGCCGTCCCGTCGACGGTTCCGCGAAACATGCCGTCGCCATCATCCATCATCCGGATGTGCGCCGCATGCTCGCGACGATGCGCGCACTGACCGAAGGCGCCCGCGCGCTTGCCTATGTCGCGGCGGCGCACTCGGACATCGCACATCACGCGATCGACGCCGAAACGCGCGCGCGGCATTCCGCCATCTACGAATACCTCGTGCCCGTCGTGAAGGGATGGAGCACGGAGATGTCGATCGACGTCACGAGCCTCGGCGTGCAGGTGCACGGAGGCATGGGTTTCATCGAGGAGACGGGCGCGGCGCAGCATTACCGCGATGCGCGCATCCTGACGATCTACGAAGGCACGACCGCGATCCAGGCGAATGACCTGATCGGCCGCAAGACGATTCGCGACGGCGGCGCGACGGCCCGCATGATCCTCGCTCAGGTCGACGAGACGCTTGCCGCGCTCGGACGGCATGACGGCGCGGCATTCGATGCGATGCAACGGCGCCTCGCGGCCGGACGCGCTGCACTTGCGAGCACCATCGAGTTCATCCTGCGTAGCGCGAAAGACGACCCTAGAGCGGTGTTCGCCGGCGGCGTGTCGTATCTGAAGCTCGCAGGTATCGTGCTGTCGGGCTGGCAGATGGCGCGCGCACTGCTCGTGGCGCATTCGAAACACGCCGACGATCCCGCGTTTTACGGCGCAAAGATCGCGACGGCGCATTTCTTCGCCGACCATCTGCTGCCGCAGGCCGTTGCGCTCGAAGCGTCGATCGTCAGCACGAAGAGCGATCAAGGCGTGTTCGCGCTCGACGAGGACCAGTTCTGAACGAGCGGCTACATCGTGACGATCCGGGCGCGGTCCCCCGACGCAGAACATCGCGCGGGTCAACGCCCGAAGCTACCGCCAACCGGGCTATATGAACATGCGGATCGCATGCGGGCCCGGACCGAACGCGGCCTCCCGATGCGTCAGGCCGACTGCCTTCGATCCCGAACCGAACGAAGCATTGCGTCGAGCAGCGTTTCGGCCGATGCCGCGCCGGACACCGCAAACGACTCGTCGAACACAAACAACGGCACACCGCCGATCGGGTGAGACGGCTTCTGCGATCGCCGGTCCATCGCCCGATGGAACCGGCCGTACCAGCCTGCCAGATGCTCGCGCACGCTACCACGCTCCATGCCGCATTCGACTGCGCGCTCCTCCAGCACGGCCAGGTCGCCGATATCCTCGCCCTCCATGAAATAGGCGGTGAACAGGCTTTCGATCAGATCCGCCTGCAACGCCCCGGTGCCCGCGTCCCCCGCGAAAGCAACAAGAGCATGTGCGACCGCGGTATTCGGCAACACGCCGATGCGCTCGAAGCGGAAGTCGATACCTGCCGACTTGCCCGCCTCCCTGACCTGCCGCCGCCGGGCGGCGACATTCTCCGCGCTGCCGAGGCGCGCAAGATAGAACGCCTGGTAATCGACGCCGCCCGCAGGCGTCTCGGGCAAAAGCTCGCATGAACGCCATCTCACGCCGACCTTGACGTCGGCGCGCAAATCGGCGAACCGGCTCATCGCGGCCTTCAGTTGGCGGCTGCCGATCAGGCACCACGGGCAAACGAAATCGAAAAAGACGTCGATCGACAAAGCAGGTGCGGCGCCGTTGGAGTTGCGCTCCATCGACGCCGGAATCGTACTGACACGTTTCATGGGCAGCCCTTCGGCTTGTGGATTTTCGCAGGCTTCAAATCGTTCCTACTGCTGCATGAGAAAGTCACGCACCAGAGGGCCGACTTCGCTCGTTCGCGTGATGAGAAACAGATGACCGTCCTCGATAACATGCAGCCTCGCCCGACGGATGCAGCGCGCAAGAATCTTCGCGTTGACGAGAGGAACGATGGGATCGTCGTCACCGTGCATGACGAGTGTCGGCTGGCGCAGCGAACCGAGCCAGAGCAGGCTGCTCCATCCGCATGTGGCCAGTAACTGATACACGTAGCCGCGCCCGCCCGGCGCCTGGATGTGACGCCCATGTTCGGCCAAGAGTTCGGGGTCGCGCCGGTACGCGCCGCCGTAGATCTCCGCGCCGATCTCGCGCAGATAATCCGGGTCCCGGTAACGGCGCGCGCCGATCAGCTTGGAAAGCACCGAGAGCCTCCCCGGCACCATGATGACGCCCGGCGATGTGGCGGCAAGCACGAGCCGCCGGCAACGGTACGGATACAGATACGCGAACTGCTGCGCGAGCGCACCGCCCCAGGACACGCCGAGGACATCGACCGGTCCGGCATAGCCGAGCTTCGCGAGCAGCTTGTCGGCCAGCACGGCCAGCGTGGAGAAGCGATACGGCGCGAGCGGCGTGGACGATCCGCCCACACCGGGAACATCGAAGATCACGACTTCCACGTCGCCGAGCGCGTCGGCGAATGGCTGGACCAGTTCCAGATTGGCGCCGATGCCATTGAAGATGAGGAGCGGCGGCGAGGCGTTACTGCCCCGCCAGATGCCGACGCGAAGCAGTTGACCGTCGAGCGCGACGGTCTGTATATCCATTGTGCGCACACTTTTCATCGTTCTTGTCCATGTGAATGTCGGCGTAAGGCCGCGCCAACGCGCGGCACTTTTTTCGATCCGCCTTTCTGCGATCACAACTTTGCGTCTGACGAGACCGTGATTCACATCGATTGAAGCCCCGTGTATCAAGCCTCGATGACATACGTTCCCGGCGCATCGGCAAGGCGTTTATGCCGCTTGTTGCCAAGTGTTTTGGGCGCCGCGCGCAATTCGCCCGAGCGCTCTGCGAGCCACTCGCGCCAGTCGTTCCACCACGAACCCGTCTCGGGCTGGGCACCGGCAAGCCATGCGTCGGCGTCCTCCGGCAGTTCGGCATTACGGAAGAACCTTGCCTTCGCATTGCCCGGCGGATTGATCAGGCTCTGGATATGGCCGCTCGAACTCAGCACATAGCGCGTGTTGCCGCCGAACGCGCGCGCCGTGTTGTAGACGCCTTTCCACGGCGTGATGTGATCGGTCATGCCCGCCATGACGTAGGTGTCGCACGTGACCGCTGACAAGTCGATCGGCGTGCCGAGGACGTCCAGCGCCCCCGGCGTGCTCAGCATATTGCGCGTGAAGATGTCGAGCAGTTGGCCGTGCAGCTTTGCCGGCAGACGCGTCGCGTCGTTGTTCCAGTAGAGAACGTCGAAGGCGGGCGGCGCCTCGCCGAGCAGATAGTTGTTGATCCAGAAATTCCATACCAGATCGTTGGGCCGCATCCATGCGAACACGCGACCCATGTCCTCGCCGGCCAGCACGCCCTTCGCCTTGCTGTTCTGCTTGGCGATTTCGACGGTCTCGGGCGTGGTGAAGAGCCCGAGTTGCGACGGCGAGCTACTGTCGAGCACGGCCACCATCAGCGTGGCCGCATGCACCGTCTTGTCGCCGCGGCTCGCCAGATGGCCGAGCAGCGCCGAGATCGTCATCGCGCCGGAACATGCGCCGTGCAGGTTCACGTCCGGGTTGCCGGTGATGTCGCGCACCGCCTCGATGGCCTCGATGAGCGCGGCGACATATGTGTTCATGTCCCAGTCGCGATGTTTCCCGGCCGGATTACGCCAGCTCACGGCGAATACCTGAAACTCGCTCTTCACCAGATACTCGACGATGCTCTTGTTCGCCGACAGATCGAAGATGTAGAACTTGTTGATCTGCGGCGGCACGATCAGTTGCGCGCGCGCATGGACGTTCGGCGTCGCCGGCGTGTATTGGATGAGTTCGAGTACTTCGTTGCGAAACACGACGGCGCCGGCGGAAGTGGCGAGATTCTTGCCGACCTGAAACGCGCGCTTGTCGACCTGGGACGGCATGCCGTTGTTGCCGAGCGTATCGGCCAGCATGTTCTTCAGGCCGGCGACGACGCTCGCGCCGCCCGACTCCACGAACTTGCGAAGCGCCGCGGGATTGCCCGGCAGCGTGTTGGTCGGCGCAAGCGCGTCCGTCACGAGCGACGCGACGAACTGCGCGCGCTCCTTGCTCCGGTCGTCCAGCGCCGAACGCTCGACGAATCCCGCAAGCGCATTGCGCCAGGCCAGATAACCCTGGAGCGTCGTGCGGTAGAGCGACTGCTCGCGCCATGCCGGATCGGCGAAGCGTTTGTCGCCCGGCGGTGGCGAGGGGGTGCCGTTGCCGCTCGCCGCCGACGTCAGATCGCGCGCGAGCGCCGCGGTCTGCTCCAGCAGCAGTGCGGGATGAAGCATCGCCTGCGTGCAGATCTGCCCGGCGGCTTCGAACATATCCGTGGCGCGCAGCCCGACGAACGGGTTGGGCCCGAGCATGCCGTCGGTTGCGCGAGCCGTGATGTCGTTGTCGTCGCTGCTCATGTTTGCTGCCATGTCCGTCTCCGTACTCTCTTTCTTGTCACGCTTCACGCCACGATCATCGCGAGCGTCTGCGCGATCAGCGCGGGCTTGTCCTCGCCTTCCACCTGCAACTCGTTGTCCGCCTTGACGACGATGCGCCCGCCGCCCTTCCTTTCGACTCCGATCAGCACGACGCGGCTTCTGACGCGGCTGCCGGACCGTACCGGTGTCATGAAGCGCACTTTGTCCAGCCCGTAATTCAGCGCAGCCGAGGCGTCCGCCGGGATGAGGCCCACTTCGATCGCGAGCGTCGCCAGCAGCGAAAGCGTCAGATAGCCGTGCGCAATCGTGCCGCCGAACGGGCCCTCGCGTTTCGCGCGCTCCTCGTTCATGTGAATCCACTGCGTGTCGCCGGTGCAGTGTGCGAATGCTTCGATGCGTGCCTGGTCGACGACGACCCACTCCGACACGCCAAGCTCCCGGCCGACGAAGTTTTCGATCGTCGCCATGTTGTATCCGGTCATGCTCATGCTTTTTCTTTCCTTCGAACGATCACGCGAACGCTTCGCGCAGCCGCTTCTTGTTCAATTTGCCGACGCTCGTCTTTTCGAGGCATTCGACGATCCGCACGACTTGCGGCACGGCGTACTTCGAAATCCGCCCTGTTTCGCTGAACGTCAGCACGTGATTCCTGATCTCCGCCTCCGTCACAGCCGGCGTGAACTCCGGCTTGGGGACCACCAGCGCCACGGGCCGCTCGCCCCACTTCTCGTCCTTCACGCCGATCACGGCCACTTCGGAGACGCCCGGATGCAGCGAGATCAGGCTCTCGATTTCGAGCGATGACACCCACTCTCCGCCGGACTTGATCACGTCCTTGATGCGGTCGGTGATCTGCAGATATCCGTTCGGATCGATGTTCGCGATGTCCTGCGTATGCAGATAGCCGCCCTCCCAAAGCTGGGCCGACGCGGCGGCATCCTTCAGATAGCCTTGCGTGAGCCACGGCGCGCGCACGACGACCTCGCCGCTCGCGCGCCCGTCGTGCGCGACGTCGATCCCTTCCTCGTTCACGATGCGCAGGTCGACGAGCGGCAGCGGCAGACCCGTCTTGCAGCGCAGCGGCACCTGCTCGTCGAGGCCGAGCGTCTCGCTGCCGGGCTGCAACTGCGCGAGGCTCATCAAAGGGCAGCTCTCGGACATGCCATAGCCCGCGAAGACATCGATGCCGCGATCGAGCGCGGCGCGCGCAAGGCCGTGAGGCAGTGCGCCCCCGCCGATGACCACTTTCCATCTGCTCAGATCGACGGTCTTCGCCTCTTCGCAATTGAGCAGCATGTGCAGGATGGTGCCGACGCAATGCGAGAACGTGACGCCCTCGTCGCGCACCAGCCCGACGAGCCGCTCCGGCACATAGCGGCCGGGATAGACCTGCTTCACGCCCAGCACGGTCGCGATGTAGGGCATGCCCCACGCGTGGACGTGGAACATCGGCGTGATCGGCATGTACACGTCGCCGCGATGAAAGCGCTGTCCCGAAACCGGGCTCGCGAGCGCCGCCATGCCTGTGATCGTGTGCAGCACGAGCTGGCGGTGCGAGAAGTAGACGCCCTTGGGCAAGCCCGTCGTGCCCGTCGTATAGAACGTGGTGGCACGCGTGTTCTCGTCGAAGTCCGGGAAGTCGTATGCCGGCTCGCTTCTGGCGAGCATGTTTTCGTACTCGTCCGCGAACGGGATCGCGTGCGCGCTGGCTGCGCTAACTTCGTCGTCGATCAGAATGAAGGTGCGCACCGATTCGAGCTGATCCCTGATCGATTCGACGACGGGCAGGAAGTCCGAATGGACGAGCAGGATCTGCGCGCCCGCATGATTGATCGTGTAGGCGATCTCCGCCGGCGAGAGCCGCACGTTGACCGTCTGCAGCACGGCGCCCATCATCGGAATGGCGAAGTAGCATTCGAGGTAGCGATGGCTGTCCCAGTCCATCACCGCGACGGTGCTGCCCATGACCGCGCCGTGCCGGCCAAGCCCGTTGGCGAGGCGCGCGATGCGCTCCTGCATCGCGCGGTAAGTCAGGCGTGTCTCGCCGCGATACACGATCTCCTGATCCGGCGCGTGGGCGAGCGGTGTGTGCAGGAGATGCTTGATGAGCAGCGGGTACGCATACGCCGACTGAGAAGGTTCGAACATGTCGTGATTCACTTGAGTTTCCTTGATGCCAGGCGGCGCGCAACGGCACCGCCCTGCTCTGCACGCTGCATGGACTACTGCGCGAAATTCCGTCTGATGGTCAATTTGTTCGTCACCGATACGACGCCGGGAACACCCTTCGTCAGCGCGGCGACCTTCTCGCTCTGCGCGGCGTCGCTGACCGTGCCGGTCAGCGTCACGGCGCCGCTCTTCACGCCGACGCCGATATCGCCGGCGTCGATGCTTTTGTCTTTCGCGAATTCCGCGTAGACGAGCTTGCGCAGCGCGCGATTGTCCTTGCGCGTGGCGACAGGCGCGCTCGCGCTCGACGCAACCGCAGGCGCGCTCGCCGCCGCGACGCTGTCGCCGGCGTGAAAGATGCCTGCGATGGACGCGAGGACGACCAACGCTGCACAACCTGAACGGAGTGACTTGATGCTCTTCATGGACTGTTCCATTTATTGTTCAAGGGATGTTCGGCCGCGAGTCAGAAGTTATGGCGAACGCCGATCATCGCTGCCGTGGTCGATTCGCCGGGCGCGACAGGCTGTCCATATACGATCGTCTGATTCATCGTTCCGTGGTTGTCGACATGACCGACCTGCGCATAAGCGAGCGTGCGCTTGGACAAGTTGTATTCCGCGCCCACCGCAAACTCGCTCGAATGATTCGTCGAGTTGTTGTTGTCCTTCAGGTAATAGAAACCGGACGTCACTTTGAAAGCGGGGGTGAATCGATAGCCGAGACCAGCTGAATACATATCGATATCGGCACGGCTGCTGTTTGCCGGATTCTTGCCATGGCCGTATGAGCCGGACACCGAGAAACCGTAAAACGTGTATTGGGCGCCAGCGTAGAAAAATCGGTTGTTCGCTTGCCCTGTCGCCGGAATCGCCGGGGTGGCGGGATACGTGGCGGGAAACGGGTTGGCGTCATGCCCGTTGTAATACGCCATGGCGAGGTTCAGTCCGTAGTTCGAATACTTGAGCACGGCCGACTCGCGCGTGCCGCCCTGGAAATGCCCGGGCACACCGCCAGGCGCGTACTCCAGCGCGAGGGACGCGCCATAGAACTTCGGCGATTCGTAGACGAGCGCGTTGCTGTCGTACAGCGCGCCGATCGCGCCATTCGTGCTCGTGCCGGGCCAGCCCGCGGCCTGGTTCATGCCGAGCCACGCGGTCAGGATGCTGCCGAAGTACTGCGCGCCACGCACGTCCGTGTCGTACATCGCCCAGATCATCGGGACGATCTGGCGGCCCGCGTCGAGCTTGCCGAAAGGCCCGGATACGCCGAGCGTCGCGTACTGGTTGAACTGGGCGGTCACGCCCGGTGTGTCGCTCAGGCCGAATCTGCCCGTGCCGCTGTCGAATGAACTCTGCAGCTTGTAGTTGACGCGATAGCCGCCGCCGATGTCCTCGGTGCCCTTGAGGCCCCAGCCGCTCGAATAGATGCCGCCGTCCTTGAACCGATACACCTTGCCGAGATTGGGGGCATTCGGGGCGAACGATGCCGCCGCCGTGCTTTGGTAAAGCAGCCCGGAATCGACCACGCCGTACAGCGTCATCGAGCCTTGCGCGTTTGCGGCGCCGGAAAAAGCCAGCAGCACGGCCGCACTGGTTGCACATCGCTTCATAAGGTATCCATATTTTTTTCGCTTGCACGTGCCGATGGGCGGAAGAATGTGGGCCAGGGCCGGGCAATCGGTTAAGGGGCCCCTTCACAGACGCATCGTTCGACTGGCTGCCGATGCAGCGTTGCGGGCCAACCCGACGGCATCGGGACAGTGTGTGAAGGATTGCAGCAAGAATACGAAACGAACGCGATTCAAGCCCCTCTCGCGGTGGGAGGGGCCACGGCGTTCGACAAACCTGGCAGCGCGTCGCTCTATTCGACGAGGCGCGGGCCGCCTATCGAATAGAGCGTGAAAAGCGCTTCAGAAGGCTCCGTAGCGCTTTGGGGGGCGACCCCTCCCTACGCGAGAGGGTTGCAGAAAATCACCCTGCACTACGATGCGTATCAGTTCACACACCCACCGAATTTGCGTAAAGCGCCGTGCATCGGCTCTTTATCCACTGCGAGCCGGTTAGCTCGCGTGCATGAATGGAGAAACAAATGGCACATGCGATCCGCTTTCACGAAACGGGCGGCCCCGAAGTCCTGCGATGGGAAGAAGTCCCGGTCGAAACGCCCGGCCCCGGCCAGGTCAGGCTGCGTCACGAGGCCGTCGGCCTGAACTTCGCCGATACGTACTTCCGCAGCGGCCTGTATCCGGTCCCCCTGCCCGCCGGCATGGGCGTGGAAGCGGCGGGCGTGGTGGAGGCCGTCGGAGCGGGCGTCGATCAGGTGCGCGTGGGCGACCGCGTGACCTACACCGGTTTCATCAACACGCTCGGCGCCTACAGCACCGAACGCCTCGTGCCCGCGGCGGCCCTCATCCGCTTGCCGGACGGAATCGAATGCGCGACGGCCGCCGCGATGACCATGCGCGGCCTGACCGCGTCGTACCTGATGCGCCGCATCCACGCGTTCAAACCGGGCGATTCGATCCTGCTGCATGCCGCGGCCGGCGGTGTCGGCCTGATCGTGTCGCAGTGGGCGCGTCTCCTGGGGATTACGGTCATCGGCACGGTGTCGAGCGACGAAAAGGCGCAGATCGCCCGCGCGCACGGTTGTGAGCACGTCATCAACTACAGCCATGAGGATGTCGCGAAACGCGTGCGTGAACTGACGGACGGCGTCGGCGTGAATGTCGTGTTCGACAGCGTCGGGAAGAGCACATTCGAATCGTCGCTCGACTCGCTGCGCCGCCGGGGGCTCATGGTCTGCGTCGGCACCGCGTCGGGTCCGATTCCTCCGTTCAATCCGCAATTGCTCGCGATGAAAGGCTCGCTCTATCTGACGCGCCCGGCGCTCGCCGACTACATCGCCGATCCGGCCGAGAAAAGCGCGCTCGCAGGCGAGCTTTTCGACCACGTGGCGAGCGGGCGCATCCGCATCGAGATCAACCAGCGCTATGCGTTGCAGGATGCGGCCCAGGCGCATCGCGATCTCGAGTCGCGCAAGACCACCGGTTCATCCATTTTCGTCGTGTAAGGAGAAAACTATGCGCGTCGACCAAATCACCTGCGCCATCGGGGCGGAACTGAGCGGCGTCAGCATCGCCGATGCGGTGCACGACGACGGCCTGTTCGCGGAAATCCGCGCGACGCTGCTCAAGCATCGCGTGCTGTTCCTGCGGGATCAGGACATTACCCGTGCCGAGCACGTCGCGTTCGCACGCCGCTTCGGCGAACTGGAAGATCACCCCGTCGCCGGCAGCGATCCGGAGCATCCGGGTCTGGTGCGAATCTACAAGAACCCCGACCAGCCCAACGATCGCTACGAAAACGCCTGGCACACGGACGCCACATGGCGTGCCGCGCCGCCGTTCGGCTGCGTGCTGCGTTGCGTCGAGACGCCTCCAGTCGGCGGCGACACGATCTGGGCCAACATGGTCCTCGCCTATGAGAACCTGCCCGAGCACGTCAAGGCGCAAATCGCCGATTTGCGGGCGCGCCACAGCATCGAAGCCAGCTTCGGGGCCGCCATGCCGATCGAAAAGCGGCTCGCCCTGAAAGCCCAGTTCCCGGACGCGGAGCATCCCGTCGTGCGTACGCATCCCGATACGCAGGAGAAAACGCTGTTCGTGAACGCCTTCACCACGCACTTCACGAACTATCACACGCCGGCGCGCGTGCGCTTCGGGCAGGACGCCAATCCCGGCGCGGGTCAGTTGCTGAGCTACCTGATCAGCCAGGCATACATCCCCGAATACCAGGTTCGCTGGCGCTGGAAGAAGAACAGCGTCGCGATCTGGGACAACCGCAGCACGCAGCATTACGCGGTCATGGACTACCCGCCTTGCCATCGAAAGATGGAACGTGCCGGAATCATCGGCGACGTGCCGTATTGATACCGCGCGGCGCACACCTCTAATCGAATTCAATTTCAAGCTGGAGCAAAACATGCAATTCCTCGACGATTCGCTTCACCCCGAAAACCAGGACAAGGTCGTCATCACGGTCGCGCCCTACGGCCCCGAATGGATGCCCGCCGACTTCCCGGAAGACATTCCGGTGACGATGGACGAACAGGTCCAGAAAGCCGTCGACTGCTATAACGCCGGCGCCACCGTCCTGCATCTGCACGTGCGCGAGCTGGACGGCAAGGGCTCCAAGCGCCTGTCGAAGTTCAACGAGCTGATCGCGGGCGTGCGCGCCGCCGTGCCGGACATGATCATTCAGGTCGGCGGCTCCATCTCGTTCGCGCCGGAAGACGACGGTCAGGCCGCCAAGTGGCTGTCCGACGATACGCGCCACATGCTCGCCGAGCTCGATCCCAAGCCCGACCAGGTGACCGTCGCGATCAACACGACGCAGATGAACATCATGGAGCTGCTGTATCCGGAGTATCTGGAAGGCACCTCGCTGTCGAATCCCGCGTTCATGGCCGCCTACAGCGAAATGACCGTTCCCGCCGGCCCGGCATGGGTCGAGGAGCATCTGCGCCGCCTGCAGGCCGCGAACATCCAGCCGCACTTCCAGCTCACCGGCATCCACGCGCTGGAAACGCTCGAACGCCTCGTGCGCAAGGGCGTCTACAAGGGGCCGCTGAATCTGACGTGGATCGGCATCGGCGGCGGCTTCGACGGCCCGAACCCGTTCAACTTCTTCAACTTCGTCCATCGTGCGCCGGACGGCTGCACGCTCACGGCCGAGTCGTTGCTGAAGAACGTCCTGCCGTTCAACATGATGGCGATGTCGATGGGCCTGCATCCGCGCTGCGGCATCGAGGACACGATCATC
The DNA here is from genome assembly GCF_023631305.1 of Caballeronia sp. INML3B. Taxonomy (NCBI): domain Bacteria; kingdom Pseudomonadati; phylum Pseudomonadota; class Betaproteobacteria; order Burkholderiales; family Burkholderiaceae; genus Caballeronia; species Caballeronia sp. INML3B. The sequence goes on along the minus strand of NZ_JALQDI010000077.1, from coordinate 117,623 downwards.
GATCAGCACGGCAACCGCTTCACGTCGGTGCAGCAGATCGAGCAGTGCGTGCGCGTGGCGCGCGAACTGGGACGCGAGATCGCGAGCGGCAAGGAAGCGCGCGAGATCTACCGTATCGGCGTGCAGTACGAGACCGCCGACGAGACGCTTGCCGCGAACGGCATGGCGCCGAACCGCAAGCCGGGCCAGGTCAACATGCCGCTGCGCGCGGCCTGACATACGGCGCGCGGGCGCGGCGCTGGCCGCCGCGCCTTCACACTTACACTGAAACGCCACGGCGCAGGCCGGGAAGTACGTCTTCCCGGTCACAACGAACAAAGGCACGCCGCGCACGCATGCGCATGACGATGCCCACGGCGTACATTGGAGGAGACAATCTTGGAAATCGACTGCATCGAGCCGGGCGCGCGCAACATCGACGCCACCCGCGCCGTATCGCGCAAATACGCATGGATCGTATTCGCGCTCACGTTCGGACTTCTGTTGTCGGACTACATGTCCCGACAGGTCCTCAACGCGGTATTCCCTCTGCTGAAACAAGCGTGGGGCCTCTCCGACACGCAGCTGGGCTCGCTGAGCGGCGTCGTCGCGCTGATGGTGGGTCTTCTGACCTTCCCGCTCTCCGTTCTCGCTGACCGCTGGGGCCGCGTGCGCAGCCTCGTTCTGATGGCGGCGCTCTGGAGCGTCGCGACGCTCGGCTGCGCCGTCGCCACGAACTATGGCGAAATGCTGATCGCCCGCGCCTGCGTCGGACTCGGCGAAGCTGCCTACGGCAGCGTGGGTATCGCGCTCATCCTCAGTATTTTTCCGTCGCATCTGCGCTCCACGCTCACTGGCGCGTTCATGGCCGGCGGCGCGTTCGGCTCGGTGCTCGGCATGGCGCTGGGCGGATTCGTCGCCGTGCACTTCGGATGGCGAGCGTCTTTCGGAGCGATGGCAGCCTTCGGCCTCTTGCTCGTGATCGCCTACCGGCTGGTGGTGTCGGACAAACGCATCGCCGCACGGTTTCCCGATGTCCCGGCTGCGAAACGGCGCGCGGACGGTGTGCGCACGAGCCTGCGCACGCTGCTGGCAGGTCTGTTCTCGACGGTCTCGGTGGTCTGCGCGTATATCGGCAGCGGCTTGCAACTCTTCATCATGGGCGCCGTGATCGCGTGGATGCCCAGCTTCCTGAATCGCTACTATGCGATGCCCGCCGACAAGGCAGCCGCGGGCGCAGCCGTCTTCGTGCTGCTGGGCGGCGTCGGCATGGTCGCGTGCGGCGTGCTCACGGACCGCATCTGCAGAAACGCGCCGTCGCGCAAGTGGATCACCGCGCTCGCCTATTGTCTGTTCTCGCTCGTGTTTCTCTCCATCGGCTTCAGGCTCGATGCCGGCCCGCTGCAACTCGTCCTGCTCGGCGCGGGGATTCTCATCGTGGCGGGCACATCGGGACCGGCGGGCGCGATGGTCGCGAACCTGACTCCGGCGGCGATCCATGCATCCGCATTCGCGACGCTGACGCTAGCCAACAACCTGATCGGCCTCGCGCCCGGTCCGCTCGTCACCGGCGCGATCGCCGACCGTATCGGTCTGCTGGGCGCCCTGCAGCTGATTCCGCTCGTAAGCGTCGCGGCGATGATCGCCTTCGCGATCGGCAGATCGAGATATGCGCGTGACCTGAGCCGCATCGACACGCTGCGTGGGGAAGCGGCGAACGATGAGCCTTTGCAGAAGCCGCTTGCGTAGCCTCTGCTATTCATCTGGAGGCGAAGGCTGTGCCATTGCAGGTTGCAAAAAGCCGCGTACCGGCCGTGCAGACGTGGTCGTGGGGAAAACAGCACGACCCGTACGACTGGATGGATGCGCATACGCCCTGCCATGATTTGAGCGCGTGGCATTGAGTATCGTTTCAGCGACGCCCGATTCGTCGGCATGCGCGCAGCCCTCTCTCACGGAGAGGGTTGCACGAAGCGTCGCTGCACCAGGATGCAGACACGTTCACCTAGGCACCACACAAATGACGCGAAACACATCGATATCGATCGCCGGCGGCAACGCGCCGGAGCCGGGCTCACGCGTGCTCCGGTTCGTCGAAGGGCGTAGCGTCGTGCTTTTCAATGTCGAAGGCGTCATTCACGCCATCGACAATTCATGCCCGCACAATGGCGCATCGCTCGCGAACGGCCGTCTCGACGGTCACATACTGCAGTGCCCCGCGCACGGACTGCGCTTCGATCTCAGGTCGGGCTGTGTCGTCGGCGCGAAGGGCTTGTGTCTCACGAAGCTCCACGTCGAAACGATCGATGGCGAAGTCGAGATGCGAACCGGCGATTGACATGAAAATCCGTCGCACGCGTCTGCGAACGGTTGACGTGTGTCAATCGGACACCGGTGCGTGAGTGTAACTTGACAGTACGGCTCCGCGTCTCACAACTGCCAGACCTGCAAGGCAAACGCCATGGGAATCCTGTTGTTGGCCGCAATTTTCCTCACATCGGCTGGCGTCCTCGTCCGTGCGGCGGTAACGCCGCCCCCCTCGGAGGAAATCGCACCAGCGGCAACAGTATCCGTATCAGAAGGCGAGCGCGCGAACCTTCAGCAGAGTCCCTGGCTGTTCTCGGCCGGAACGAATGATGTGGTGCGTCGATAAGACTGATCACGCATGTGTTCGCCGCATGCGGCGGCTTCGATCGCCACGCGAGCGTGACGTTTCCGCAACCTGAGCGCTGTCGTCTGCTTCGCGATGCCGATGGCTGGCGCGACCGATGTTATCCATACGGCCGCCGCCAACGCGCCCGTTGAAAGCGACCGCGCAGACTTTCCCCTCGCCTCACTGAACCGTCGTCTTCTCCTGCTTCGCTGGCGCGGACGGCGGACACGTCACGCCGGCCCCTTTGGATACATCCACGTTCTTCAGCGAAACGAGCAGCCTGCTTCCCGTATTCGCCGTGATGATGTGCCCGTAACTGACTGTCGGGATGAACTTGATATCGGGCGCGACGGCGACGGGCGGGCTTTGCGCTCCGTCGACAGTCAGGTCGAGTTCGACGGTGATCGAGTCGATCGCAACACCGTAATCCTGTTTGCGTTCGGCTTGAGCCTTCTTGAAGTTGCACACTCCGTCCAGGACATTCTGGAGCGCCGTCGGGATATCCACCGACTTTCCCGGCGGAATGGGTGGCGTGTTGCACCCGGCGAGAGGAATCAGAAGTGCAAGAACCGGCAGCGAGACGTAAGCGCGCATCGAAACCTCCCGGCCTTTGGGGAGGGCACAGTATCTGGCAGACGAGCCGGTCCTTCCGTGCGCTTTCGCACTACAGCAGCGAAGATCGACGCGACGCGCTTCATGCCATTGCCTCGAATACGGGGAAACAACCGCTTGAACTGGACCAGTTTTCGTCTACAACCTAATCTGACACGTGTCCCGTCGGACCGGGCAGAGACAGGAAACAGCAGACGCTCTGCCGCTACGAGCACGAACCACGTGACAAGACGCCGTGAACGGGAGTCTTCATATCGAGAAGACGATGCGCAACTCTGCGGTGACATTCATCGCGATCGTAGGCGCCGCGCTGCTCGCGCTGCTGACATCGTCGGTCCCCGCCTTCGCGGCGGGATCGGTCACGCTCGCGCAGGTCGAGGCGCGAGGCGTACTGCGATGCGGCGTCAGCGACGGCATCGCAGGCTTTTCTCAACAGGATGCGTCCGGGCACTGGTCCGGCATCGACGCGGATTTCTGCCGGGCGGTGGCCGCCGCGACGCTCGGCGATGCGAACAAGGTCGCCTTCGTCCCGCTCAGGACGTCCGCCCGCTTTCCGGCACTCCGAACAGGCCGCATCGATGTGCTCGCGCGCAACACGACATGGACCCTGCTGCGCGAAGGCACGCTCGGCGTTCAATTCGCGGGCGTGCTGTTTTACGACGCGCAGGCCTTCATGGTGCCGACGGCGAGCGGCATTCGCACGCTCGCATCGCTCAAAGGGGCGACCATCTGCGTTCAGCGCGAGACGACCAGCGAAACCAATCTCGTCATCTACTCGAATGCGAACGCGCTCGATCTGAAGCCGCTGGTAGTCGGCTCTGCGGCGGAACTCGAGCAGGCCTTCACCGCCGGGCGTTGTCGCGCCGTGACGGCCGACGTCTCCTTGCTGGCCACGCTGCGCAGCCGCGCGCCCGGCGGTGCGTCGGCGTTGACGATCCTGTCGGAACGAATCTCGAAGCAGCCGCACGCGCCGGCCGTGCGCCGCGACGATGAGGCGTGGCTCGTCATCGTGCGCTGGGTGCTCTTCACGCTGATCGCCGCGGAAGAACTCGGCGTGACGCGTCAGAACCAGGCCGAGCGCGTCCGCGATCCGCTCGTCGCGCGCGCGCTCGTTCCGGACGCGAGCGTGACCGCAACGCTGGGCATCGCACCTGGCTGGACGCTTCGCGCGCTGAAGAGCGCTGGCAACTACGGAGAAATGTTCGACCGCAATCTCGGCACCGGAAGCCCGATCAAACTCGAGCGCGGTCCGAACGAAATTTTCCGGCGCGGCGGCCTGATGTACGCGCCGCCGATGCAATGACGCCTGCGCGAGCCCATCATGAGCGACTGGCAAATCTACCTCGTCGTCGGCGTGTTTTCGGTGGTCATACTCGTGATCGCCTTCGATCTGATCGACATGGCCGTCGCCGCGCTCGTCGGCACGAGTGTGCTGATCGCGCTCGGCATCATCGGCGAGCAGGATCTGCTTGCGACCGCCCGAACCGCGGCGGGACCGATAAGCCTGCTGTTCGGCGGCATGATCGTCGCGCGAATCCTGGCGACCACGGGCCTGTTCGATCTCGTCGGCGACTACTATCTCAGGGCCACGGGCGGTAGCGGCAAGCGCTTTCTGCTCCTGCTGATCGTGATCGTCGCGCCGCTGTGCGCGCTGCTTCCCAATGCGACGACGGTGATCCTCCTCGCTCCGATCATCATTCGCGTTGCCCGCGCGCTCGACATCGACATCGTGCCGCCGATGATCCTGACCGCCCTCCTCAGCAATGCCGCCGGTCTGCTGACGCTCGTCGGCGATCCGGCGACCTTCCTCGTCGGCAGTTCGATCGGCATGAGTTTCGGCGAGTATCTGCGGCGCGCGAGCCTCGGCGGCGTGCTTGCGATCGCCGTGGTCATTCCGTTGCTGCCCGTGCTGATGCGCGGGATCTGGCGAACCGTCGCGCCCCTGCCGCCCCGCGTCGCGCGGGCGAAACTGAAGCGGCCGGTCTACGCCGCGCTGGCGGTCGCGGTGCTCGCGCTCATGATGGTGCTCTTCGTGTTCGGCGAGGAACTGCCCACGCGCATCGTGCCGCCCGTCGTCGCGGTGATCGCGAGCGCGCTCGCGCTGCTCGTCGCGTATGCGTTCAAGGTCGAGCCCACCGATCGCGTGCTGCGCGATGTCGACTGGAAGACGCTGCTCTTTCTCACCTGCATCTTCTGTCTCGTGCAGGGCATGGCGAAGACGGGGCTGCTGCAGGTGATGTCGCTCAAGCTGTACGAGGTGTTCGGCACGCGCCTCACGCTCGTCGCGCTCGCGATGATCTGCGGCATCGGCCTGCTTTCCTCGCTGCTCGCCAATGTGCCGGTCGCGGCCGCGTCCATCCTGATGGTCAAGGGCTATCTCGTCACGGCCGAGTTCGTTCCGGAGTCAGCCATGTCGGACCAGTTCACGCAGTGGCCCGCGCCTGTCATTCCCGTTTTCATCGCCATGATGTACGGCGCGACGCTCGGGGGTAACGCGACGCTCGTCGGTTCGGCGGCGAATGTCGTGGCTGCGGGCATCTGCACGCAGGAAGGCGCGCCGATCAGCTTCGGCCGGTTCCTGCGCTATGGCCTTCCGCTCACGGTGTGCCAGCTCGCGGTCACGGCGGCGTATGTCGTCGTGCTCACGCGCTTTCTTCATTGAACGCTTCACGATGCCGATCCATGCCAACTGATCACACGGTCCGGTCGCGGCGGGGCGCCCCCGACGCAGTGCGGCGCTGGACGCGCCATCTGCCGGTCGTCGCGATGTTGAGGGACTATCGCGCAGCGTGGCTGAAGAACGACATCGTCGCCGGTCTCGTGTTGACGACGATGCTCGTGCCCGTCGGCATCGCGTACGCGGAGGCGTCGGGCGTGCCCGGCGTGTGCGGCCTCTACGCGACGATCGTTCCGCTGCTCGCCTACGCGATCTTCGGTCCGAGCCGGATTCTCGTGCTCGGCCCCGATTCGGCGCTCGCCGCGCCCGTCCTCGCGGTCGTCGTGATCGGCAGCGCGGGCGATCCGTCACGCGCCATCGCCGTCGCGGGCATGATGGCGGTCGTCTCGGGCGTCGTGTGCATCGTCTTCGGCTTGCTGAAGCTCGGCTTCGTCACCGAGTTGCTGTCCAAGCCGATTCGCTACGGTTACATGAACGGCATCGCGCTGACGGTGCTGATCAGCCAGTTGCCGAAGCTCTTCGCCGTTTCCATCGACGATCAGGGGCCGCTGCGCGATCTGCTGACACTCTCCGAAGCCATCGCCGCCGGGCAAGCCAACTGGACGAGCTTCGCCGTGGGCGCGGGCAGTCTCGTGCTCATTCTGCTGCTCAAGCGCTTCGACAAGGTGCCGGGCATTCTGGTCGCCGTCGTGCTGGCGACCGTGTGCGTCACGGTGTTGCATCTCGACCGCGAAGGCGTGAAGGTGCTCGGCACGATTCCGCAGGGATTGCCCGCGTTTTCGCTGCCGTGGGCGAGCGGCGCCGATTTCTTCCGCATCGTGCTGGGCGGCTGCGCCGTGGCGCTGATCGCGTTTGCGGACACCAGCGTGCTGTCGCGCACCTTCGCGGCGCGCGCCAACATGCGCGTCGATCCGAATCAGGAAATGATCGGGCTGGGCGTTGCCAATCTCGCGACCGGGCTATTCCAGGGCTTTCCGATCAGCAGCAGTTCGTCGCGCACGCCGGTCGCCGAAGCAGCGGGCGCGCGCACGCAAGTGACGGGCATCGTCGGCGCGCTCGCCGTCGCGGCCGTCCTGCTCGCGGCGCCGAATTTGCTGCGGCATCTGCCCAACAGTGCGCTCGCGGCCGTCGTGATCGCGGCGGCGATCGGCCTCTTCGAGTTCGGCGATCTCAAACGCATTTATCGCATCCAGCAGTGGGAGTTCTGGCTTTCCATCTGCTGCTTCGTCGGCGTCGCCGTGTTCGGCGCGATACCGGGCATCTGCATCGCCGTGGTGATCGCGGTGATCGAGTTCCTGTGGGACGGCTGGCGCCCGCACTTCGCGGTGCTCGGCCGGGTGGAAGGATTGCGCGGCTATCACGACCTGAAGCGCTACCCGAACGCGGAACAGATTCCCGGACTGCTGCTGTTTCGCTGGGATGCGCCGCTCTTCTTTGCGAATGCGGAGTTGTTTCAGCAGCGCGTGATCGAGGCGGTGGATCACGCGCCGACGCCCGTGAAGCGCGTCGTCGTCACCGCCGAGCCCGTGACGAGCGTCGACGTGACGTCCGCCGACATGCTGCGCGAGTTGAATCGCGCGTTGAGAGAACGCGGCATCGACCTGCATTTCGCCGAGATGAAAGACCCCGTGCGCGACAAGCTCAGACGCTTCGAGTTGACGTCGGTCTTTCCCGCCGAGCGCTTTCATCCAACCATCGGCAGCGCGGTCGATGCGTATCGCGAGGCCGCGCGTGCGGATCAGGCGTCTTCCTTCTGAGGGTCGTCGAAGCGAATTCCGGGCGTCCGGGGTGCAAGCCGGATGCCTCGGATCGAGACGGTTAAGGATCTAGACGAGACCCGCCGTTCGGCACCGGTGACTGCAGCGCAATGCTGCTTGTCGCCGTCTCGATCGATCTCCGTTCGAACCATTCAATTTCGGACAATTCGTGTTTGCCCATAGCGATCGGTAAGCTAAATTTCCGGCGCGTCGCCGCAGGATTGGGCAACAGCCTGCGCTCACGCGATCAGGTTGCACAACGTCAAACGCACTCAACGTCCACCTGACCGCCGAGCATGCCCATCCTCCCCCGTAGTCGGTTGTACAGCCTTTTGCTGCCCGTACTCTTTCTCGTCGTTACGCCCTCGGTTGTTTATGCGCAGGTTGCATCGCCGGACCGCACGGTCGTCGGCGCCAACGTCAGGAAGTACGCGAATGGCGTGCTTGCGATCATGTCCTATACCGCGGTGCCCGACGTCACGACGAGTTCGCTTTCCATCAACAACGGCACGAGCGGCAATCCGGGCTTCGGCCAGACGCAGTTCGGCGGCGGCTTCACCCTCAGCCGCTCGCTCCCGCTCTATCTCGAAGGCACCGTCGCATACAGCCGGTACGATCCGATCTTCATCGCAACCAGCGGCAATCAGCAACGCCCGGTGCCCGTGAAATGGAACACGGCCAGTTCGACCATCGGCATCGGCTGGGATTTCCCGATCACCGACGAGTTGCGCCTGCGGCCGATCGTCAACGGCATGGTCGGCCGAGTGGCGAGCGATCTGCACGTCGCCGAGACCGTGTTCAACCATGTCGCCAACACCAACCTCCAGTTCCTCGAAGACGGCGCGCTCAATGCGTATGGCGTGGGCGGCTCGCTGATGCTCGACCTGGAGCATTACCGCGAGCACTACGAGGTCGATCTCGAACTTCGCGCGACCGATATCTATTTACGCAGTTTCGGCGGATCGTCGGAAGCCGTGCGGGGATCGGCGACGGCGCAGCAGTTCAGCCTGTGGGGGCGCTGGCGCGCGCCCACAGGCCTTTCCGCGCTCGACCGCCCGGTGCGCTATGTGCTCGAAACCGCGTATTCGCATTACTTCGGCGACAGCGCCGGCGTGCTCGGCTTCAACGATCTGACTTCGCTCGGCGTGGGTCTCGAACTCGACAGCAGCAAGTATCCGGTCGTCATCACGCGCACGCGCGCGATGGCGCGTTACGTCTTCGGCCATAACGTGCGCGGCGTGTCGTTCGGCTTCGCCGTCAGCTTTTGAACGCGCTGTCACTGCCGTTTGATTTTCCATTGGCCGCCGCCTTTCCTGCACGCGGTCGGCGTCCACGATTGCGTCTGCCCTTTTGCGACCGCAACGAGCGTGACCTTACGGCACGTCTCGCTCCCGCTCTTCGCAGTATCGCGAGGCGTGACTGTGCCTTCGATGTGCACCGTATTGCCGGTGCCCGCGTTACTCCACTTGAGCGATTCGCCGTCCTTCTTCGTGTCTAGCGCTTCCTGTGCCGCGCGGTTGAGCGCCTGGCGGTCGGCCGGTCGCATATAGGTGATGGGCGTGTCCTTGAGGAAATTGAGATTCCCGGCGCAGGCGAGGGAGCACGACATCGCCAGTGCAGAAATCGCGGTCCGCCGTGCGAGGCCGCGAACAATACAAGGCAAGCGCGCGCTCATGCTGACTCCTTCCTCGTAAATCGATCCGTTGACGGAGCGGCCTTTGCGTTCGCTTCCTGCGCGCCCCGAACATCGAAATAACATTGAAAGAGCATACGGTCGATGTTGGACTCTTCGCGTCACCCCGCAACGCCGTTCCGATTCGATCCAGGCTCACTGCTCCGCGTTTTCCCACCCCTGCGAGCTATTGACCCGATCGCTTGGACCGTTCTCGAGGAAATCGTCCTCGAAGCTTCGGCCGATTAATTCGTCGTACTTCGCTGATTCAGTGTCGACGATTGCCCGGAACATTTGTATCAATGCGTTGCCGTCGTGCAGATGCGCCACGATCACGCGCGCGGTACGCAGGGAAACCGATTCCCGCACGGGCGGCGCTTCGCTTCCGTCCTGAAGTTCAAACGCAAAGCGATGAATCTCCTCATGGCCGTCTGGCAACAGGCTATGGCCCCAAATAGTCGCTTTCATCATGCTCCGTCCATAGTTCTCTCGTGCGCAAAGCAAACGGAGTGCCACGCTTAAGCCTGCAATGACAAAGTGGCGCATCGTCAATTAAGAACGGTCGTTCGCAAACCTGCAAAAGCCGTCGGCACCGTATATCAGATGGCTCGCGCACAACGTCTCAGTGCTGCATCGACTGCCACTGCAATACAGGATACGTCGCGTCGGCCGGCATTGCCCACACACCGGACCGGTCGAAGCGATGGAGCCGCTTCCATCTGTCCGGCCCCACCACGGAAAGCGCGCTGCCCGACATCGCAATCGAGCCTCACACGCGAGCGCCTCTTTTATTCCTTCATCCCCCCGAAAATAAATTGTCGATCGCACGCGGAAGAAACGCGCGCACCCCGTTGTTCTGATATCACGGTCGCCGCAACCCGTGGCGATCCGAACGGCGCGTTTTCATCCGCCGAACCGCACGAACAGGGGGAATCATGCACCGCGCAATCTTTATCCTGGACCAGAGCTTTTTCAGTTTCGGCTGCTTCTACCGGGTGGACCTGCGCAGTCGCAGCGGCCGCCTGATCGAAACCCACTACGTGAAGCTCAACGATATCGCGTGGTGCTAGGGCGGCGCGGCGCAGCCAACGATCACATCCGGTTCCGAGGAGACCCATCCATGCCCTACGCTTACGCCAGTTTGCCCGACATCGTTCGCCACGATGAATGGCTGAGAGGAACGTCGTCGCTGCTTCAGGTGCGCAGTGCAGCGTTGAAAGATCTGGACGAGCAGATCCTTCTGTACCAGAGAATCCGAACCGTTCACCGGTTCCACAGCCTTGTGCGCGCCTTCGAGCGCTGGCAGCAGTCGGTCGGTCCCGGCGATGCCTGGAAAACAATCTCCCGCAATGGCGCGAAGTGCTTCACGCTGCTCGACCAGCAACTGCACGGCCAGGGCGACTCCGATGCCGCAGGCGGCGCGCTCGACTTCATGGCGCCCGCGCTCATCAATTCGCGGCTCGGCGTCCTCTATCTCTTCGGCAACATGGAAGTCGAGGACGACACGTTCCAGGTGCTTCTCGAAGGCGCTTTCGAAGTCACCAATGTCGGTCTCGGCTTCGCGCCGGAGGCCAATGTCGCGGCGTCGCGCGCCGCCGAGGTACTGGACAACAGTCTCGTGCAGAAGTCGGCATCGCTCGCACTCGAGCATGTTCAGAAGAAGATAAAGAAGCACAAGGAACCCACGCTCGTGAGTTCGAATCAGCTCACGCTATCCACTGTCACGCTGCCTGCGTTGAGCAGTGCGGCGCGCCGTCTCTACGATGCCATTCGCGCCAAGGTCGAGGAAGGCGCGAAAAAACTCTGGGACATGATCCGCGAGAAAGTCACGGATATTCGCAATGATCCCGGCGGCTTCGCGCTCGATACGATGCCCGCGCTCTTGCGCAAGCTGGTGGACGTGCTGTGCGGCAAGCTGCTCGCCACGCTCGCACCGTTCATCGGCGCGGGCCTCGACATCGCCAAGGGCATCGCGAATACCGTCGACAGCAGCATCACCAAGTATCGCGAATGGGTGCAGGGCCGCGATGTGCAATTGCTCGCGGGACACCCCGGTACCATCGTGGAAGCGATCAGACGCGCGATGAAGCTGAGCATCGGCTCCGGCGTGTACGACCTCGTGAAAGGCGGCGCGAGCCTCGGCTTGCAGTTCGCGAGTCAGGGTGCATCGACCATCGTCGACGCGGTCGTCTCCATCATGGAAACGCTCGCGAAGGTCATCTGGAAGATCGTCGAAATCAAGCGCATCAAGCGGTTCTGCGAGCAGGCGAAGGAGTACTGGGACGCCCGCATGCAGCGCGATGCACTGCATACCCGGCCGATCGCGTTCAACAACTGGTTCAAGCGCTACGCGGTATCGATTCCGGCGCTGTCGGTGCTCGCCCTCAACTCGGGCATTTGCGGCGACAAGATGCACTTTCTCGCGATGTTCAAGGACGACGAGACCATCATCACGCAGGCGGCCTACACGGCGGGCTGCAAATACGTGGATAGCCTCAAGGTCTGGGGATCGAGCTATCTCGGGGATGCGGGTTTCGCGTTCAAGTCGGACGATGCGATGATCAGCGGCCTGCTCACGCTCGCCGCGAACCACGCGCAAGAGCAGACCTGGGACCTGAAACTGCGCAAGGCCGTTCTCGGTTTCCTGAACGCGTAACACCCCGCGATCTTCGACACATCGGACGCCCTCGCGCTCGCGAAGGCGTCCGCCGTTCAGCCGCTCATCTTTGCGGCTCGAGCATCACCGCGAAGCTCACAGGCGCGGAGCCCGCGAGCACATCGAGGTTCATCAGCGCGCGCAGCGCCTCGACCTCGTCTTGCAGGCCATAGTCCTTCAGGTTCACCACGATCGGCAGACGAGTACCGACATAAAGCGCGCCGTTCGCGAGCTTCACGACGCGCAAGCTCGCGCTCAGCGGTCGTGCCACGCCGCTGATCGCGAGCGCGCCGCTCACGTCGATGTCCATGCTCGCGCCCGTATGGAGCGCCTGCACGCGCCGCATATCGACGGCACCGTTGAACACGGCCTTCGGATGATCCGCGACCTTGAACAGCATGTCCTTCAGCCGCTGATTGCGCAGGTCGATGTTCGTTTCGACGCTTGCGAGATCGACATCGAAGACGAGCTTGCCGTCATCGCCGATCGAGCCGTCGATCTGCCTGAACGTCTGCACTTCCGCGAGCGCCGCCGCGCCCGGACGGGCGGCCTTCGTGGTCGTGAAGGAGAACGTGGACTGGCCGCTGTCGACGCGCCACGCCGCCTGGCTCGTTGCGCATGTCAGCGAGGCGGCGAGCGCGAGCGCGCCGGCCACGGCTTGTGAAGCAAGTTTGCTCATCATGGAGATTGCCCTGGTTGAGTGGTTCGAGTGTGCGAAAGCGACGCGCGATCACGAACGGCATCGCGCGGCGGTCTCGTCCTGCCGACAACACCGGGCGGCGCCGATTTGTTCCATCGGCCATAGGGGAAATTCTCTGGAATAGAAGCGGTGTCCCGGCTGTTTTCGTCGCAATCCCTCCATGCTTCGAGGCATCGACAGCGATGAACGTCCGAACCCTTTCTCACGCTCTGCGCTCAGGCTTCGCCGTTGCGTCTCTATGCGCGCTCCAGTGCGCATACGCGGGCCAGCCCGTCCTGCTGCCCGACGGCGCGGTCACGCTGGTCCGCGGCAAGACGGTCGTAAGCGTCGATGCACCCTTCGCTGTGGAGCCCGGCGATCTGCTCGCCACCGATGCCCACGGCGGCGCGCAAATCGAAGACGACGACGGCACGATCGTCGCCCTCGGTGCCGATACGCGCCTCGCCATCGATGCGGCGCCGCACGCCGTTGCGCTCGCGCTGCTGTCGGGCTGGATCAAGATCGCGCGCATTCACGCCGCAGCCGAACCCCTGTCGATCGAGACCGCGGCGCTTCGCGTTGCCCTGCGCGAAGGTTCCGCCGTCCTGCACGCAAGCCGCGATGCGACCTCGCTCTTCATCGAAACCGGAAGCGTGACGCTCGCCCTGCCCGAGCACGCCGAAGCGCGCCAGCCATTCGACGGCGAGCGCTACATCGAGCGTGCGGCCGGCAAGCCGCTCGACGTGCACCCGCGCGCGGCTCAATCGTTCATCGCCGCGATGCCGGTTTCGTTCCGCGATCCGCTCGCGTTCGTCGCCTTCGCGAAAACGAAACCCGACGCGCCGGTGCAAGGCCGTCCGGCGACGTATGCCGACCTCGCCGGCTGGCTCACCGCACCGCTCGATATCCGGCGCACCTTCGTCGCGCGTTTTCGGCCGCTCGCACAGGGCGAGCCGTTTCGCACGCAAGTGCGCCAGAACCTGCGCGATCTTCCCGAATGGCGGCGCGTGCTGTGCCCGCCGCCCGCCATGCCGCGCCGGCGCGCGGTCGCGCCCGTCAACGCGCAATCAACCGAGGTGGAGTCATGAGACTGTCGCTCGCCGTCAAGTTCAATCTGGTGTTTCTCGCGGTGTTCGTCATCGGTTTCGCGTCGGCCGGGTTTGCCGCGCGTGAACTGCTGCGGCGCGCGGCCATCGAGGAAACCGTGCAGAATGCGCGCGTCCTGATGGAAGCCGCGAGCGCGGCGCAGAACTACACCGCGACGCAGGTCACGCCGCTCCTGCAGACGCAGCTCAAATACAGCTTCGTGCCGCAATCGGTGCCGGCGTTCTCGGCGGTCGAAACCCTGATGACGCTGGAGAAGCGTCTCGCGGGATACTCGTATCGTTCGACGATGCTCAATCCGACCAATCCGCGCGACCGTCCTTCGGACTGGGAAGCGGACGTCATCCGGCATCTGCACGACAAGCCCGAGCTGAAGGAAGTCGTCGGTCTGCGCGACACGCCTTCCGGGCAGAACCTGTATATCGCGCGCCCCAACCGCATCAACGATGCCGCGTGCATGGAATGCCACAGCGTGCCCTCGCGCGCGCCGAAGACGCTCATCGACAAATACGGCCCGAACAACGGCTTCAACTGGGCGATGCATGAAGTCATCGGCGCGGACTTCGTGTCGGTGCCGATGGCGCTGCCGGTCGCGCGCAGCGATGCGGTGCTGCGCACCTTTCTCGCCTCGCTGCTCGCGGTGTTCGTGCTGCTGCTGATCGCGCTGAACGTGATGGTGCATCTGCTCGTGACAAGGCGCATCCGGGCGCTCTCGCAAGCCGCCGATCAGGCGAGCCTCGGGCAACTCGACGGCGCGGACTTCACCGAGCGCGGCCGCGACGAGATCGCTTCGCTCGCCGCGTCGTTCGCGCGCATGAAGACGAGCCTCGTCGAAGCATTCAAGATGATCGAGGCATGAGATGACGGGTGCCGCGATGGACCCGCCGCGCATCACGCACCTGGGCAAGTACCGCATCGAGGCGATGCTGGGCGCGGGCGCGATGGGCGTCGTGTATCGCGCGTTCGATCCGCACATCGAGCGGCATGTCGCGCTGAAAACGGTCCGTCACGATCTCTTCGACGGCGGCGAACGCGCGAGCCTCTTGGCGCGCCTGCGCAACGAAGCCCAGGCCGGCGGACGGCTCGCGCATCCGAATATCGTCGGCGTGTACGACTACGGCGAGACCGCGGACACCGCCTTCATCGCCATGGAGCTGGTGAACGGGCAAGGCCTCAAGCAGTTGCTCGACGCGGGCCGTCCGCTCGCACTCGCGACCGCGGTCGACTGGTTCGGCCAGTTGCTCGCCGCGCTCGGCTTCGCGCACGCGCACGGCGTCGTGCATCGCGACATCAAGCCCGCGAACCTGCTCGTCAGCGAGCAAGGGCGGCTCAAGGTCGCGGACTTCGGCGTCGCACACGTCGAATCGTCCACGCTGACGCTGGCGGGCGCGATGATCGGCACGCCATGCTACATGTCGCCTGAGCAGTTCACGGGCGAGTCCGTCGACGGACGCTCCGATCTCTTTTCCGCCGCGATCGTGCTGTATCAGATGCTCACTGGATGCCGGCCTTTCACGGGCGCATCGCAGGCCGAGGTGATGCGGCAGGTCATGCACGAAACGCCGCGCGCGCCGTCCGCCTGCAATCCGGCGCTCACCCCCGCGCTCGACGACGTGCTGATGCGCGCGCTGGCACGACGCCCTGACGCGCGTTTTCAGACCGCCGCCGATTTTCAGCGTGCGCTGGATCACGCGCCCGTCCCGGCCGACGACCGCACGATTCTGGAAGCACGCACGGTGAGTCCCGACGGGCCGCTCGCCTCCGGTTCGGGCGCCTGGCGCGGCGACTCGCTGCCCTCGCTCACGATGTGGCCCGCCGCCATGCTCGCCTCGGTCGAGATGCAACTCGCCGGGCAGATCGGGCCGGTGGCCCGTCTGCTCGTGCGGCGCGCGGCAGCGCGCATCGCCGGCGCGCCGGACCTGCCCGCGCTGGTCGCGCTGCTCGCCCCGCACGTGCCGTCCGACAAGGGCCGCGCGCTGTTCGTCGCGGCCTTCGAGGAAGGCTCCCGCGCGGGCACGACGCATGGCGCCGCGACGTCTTTGGACGCATCGCGCTTTCCGTCGCTCGGCGTGGAAGAGGTACAGGCCGCCGCGTCGAAGCTCGCGGTCTATCTCGGCCCGATCGCGAACATCGTCGCGAAACGCGAGGCCTCGCGCTCAGGCAGCCTCGAAGCGCTGCACGAGCGGCTCGCGGCGGCGATCTCCAACGAACACGACCGCTCGCGCTTCAGGCGCGACGTCGGACTGTAAGCACGCATCCGAAGGAGCTTTCACCGATGGATTCCGACACGTTGACGCGCCGCGCTCCGCTGCGCCTTGCCGCCTGCTCGGCGTTCGGCCACACCGATGCCGGGCGCGTGCGCCGCGACAATCAGGACCGCTTTCTGATCCACGCCGGGCTCAATCTCGTCGCGGTGGCGGACGGCATGGGCGGTCACGCATTCGGTGCGCGCGCGAGTGCGACCGCGCTCGAGTGCATCGCCGCCGAACTCGCCGCCCGGCCCGCCACGCATGCGAGCGCCGACGATCCCGACGCCACCCTGCACGACGCGCCGGCGTGTGCGATGCGCGCCGCCGCCGACGCACTCGATCACGCGAATGCGACGCTCCACGCGATGAACCAGCGCGAGCGTCTCACGCCGCAACGATCGATGGGCACGACGTTGACCGGCATCTGGCAGCCGCCCGGCTCGTTGCAGTTGATCTCGTTTCACGTCGGCGACAGCCGGCTCTATCGCTTTCGCGACGGCGCGCTGTCGCAACTGTCTCGCGACCAGACGCTCTATCAGCAAGCGCTGGAGCGCGGCGCCATCGAACATCTGCCGCCGCGCAACGTGCTGCTGCAGGCGCTCGGCCCGCTGCCGTCCATCGCGCCCGTCGTCCAAGCGCACAACTGGCTTCCCGGCGACCGCTATCTGCTGTGCAGCGACGGGCTGCACGGCGAGGTGTCGCATCGCGAGATCGAGGCCGTGCTGAAAGGCGTGAAGCCGCACGGAATCGACGCGGCGTGCAGGCATCTCATCGCCCTCGCTCTCGATGCAGGCGGCAAGGACAACATCACGGCCGTCATCGTCTGCTTCGACGGCATCTAGCCTGCACGATCGAATAGCGCCGCGACGAACGCGGCATCGGGCAATCCGGCGCTCGCGCGCACCGATCCCGCATGCCACCAATGGCTCACTCCCCGCTCGCCCGCCCCGGACGGCACCGGGACGCCCGCCGCATCATCCGCGTGCGCGTGCGCGTGCGGGAGCGCGAGCAATGCGGCGTCGAAGTCGGCGAGACGTGCGTCCCGATCCAGCGTCGCGAGCGCGAGCGCGGCGCAGCGCGAAAACCAGCCGTCCATCTGAAAGCGCCACGCGAATGACTCGACGGGCGCAGCGATCGTGAGCGGAAAATGACGGCCCGCGCAATCGACGCTCGGCATCAGCACGCCCGCCCATCCGGTCTCGCCGATGACACCGTCGCCGAGCGCGAAGCACCACAGCGGCGCGGTCAGATACGCATCGAGCCACGCACGCCCGAGCGTTGCGCGGCTCGCGAGCACACCGGCCTGCAACATCGCATCCCACTGCTCGACGAAACACGGCGGCAAGCGCCGCGAGACGAAGTCGCCGTTGCTTCGCAGCTTGCCGAAGCATCCGGCGATGCCCGGTCCCGTCATCACAGATGCTCCGGGCAGCGGAACTGCTCGAGCGGCGCGCGCCGCAACGGATTGACGACGCTCGTCGCATCCAGTTCGAGCACGGCCCGGCGACCGGCGGACGCGAGCGTGAGTGTGTAGCGGTCCGGCTGCGCGGTCGGCTCGAGTCTGCCCGCGTCGAGAAGATGCAGCAGCGCCCACGGTCCGCTCGCGTCGAGCGCCGCGCCCTGCGCGGTCGCGGGCGGATCGAACTGCGCGCTCGCGCGGCCCGTGTTCCTGCTCCCCGGCCATTGCAACAGCATCGACTGAACGCCGTCCGCTTTCAGCGCGAGCTGCTGTCCGTCGATGTCGAGATTCACCTGCGCCACCGCCGGATCGAGCGAGAGCGCCTTCACGCGAAAACGGATCGACATGTCGTGGCCGCCGTCGCGGAAGAACGCGTCGCGGATCTGCGCGGCGCGCTGGAACTGCGCGAGCGCATCGCGCGGCATGCCCGCCGGCGGCGTGCCGGCGCGCCATTGCCAGACCGGCGCGCTCGTGTCCACCAGCGCGGCGAGGTTCTTCTGGAAAAAATCGTCGATGAGACCGCCCGGCGCGAAGAGCTTGCCGAAGTCGTCGGCGGCGACATCGCGGGTCGAGCCGTGCACGAACGGATAGCGGCCATCGAGCGCGCGGTGGCACAACGGGCCGGCGCTCGCGTTCCACAACGCGTTGAGGCGCGCGCGCTCGCCGCCCTCCATGAGCGCCGTGCCCGCGGCGGCGAGCGACGCGGCCACGGGCGTGAGCGGCGCCGGGCTCGTCTGGCTCGCGAGCCTCAGCTTGCCGAGCGCATCGCCGGCGGGCGCGGGCTGACCCGTTCTGCGCGCGGCGTCGGCTGCATCGAGATAGACGGCGGCGTCCTTGAGCGGCGCGAATTCGCGATCGAGCGACGCGGCATCGCCCGGCTTGCCCGCGAGTTGATGCAGCGCCTGAAAGTGCTCGTCGACGGGCGTCGTCGCGTTCTGTTTGCCCGATGCGTTCGACGCGAGCGTCGTCTCGCGCGCCGCCGCGACGATCAGCTTCCTGAGCGGCGAATCCGGCGCCGACAGTTCGTTCGCGACGCGCGCGCCATCGGCGAGCGCGGTGACGGGCACGGCGGTCACATCGTCGAGCAGGGCGTCCCACGCGTGGACGTAGGCGTCGAAATAGCGCGCGTCGAGCGCGGTGCGCAGCGCGGTGACGCCTTCGGGCGTGGGCGCGACGTCGTCGCGGCCGAGCACCCACGCATCCTTCGCGACATCGGCGAGCGCGGCGTCGCGCAGCCGGGCGTAGCGAGCGTAGCCGTTCAAGGTGTACGCGCCCGCCACGCCGCCCGTGAGCGGCGCGCCGCTCGCGCGCCTGAGCAGCAGCGGCGCATTGGGACCGGCCGCGGCGCTCACGCTGAACGCGGGCACGTTCGCCTGCGCGAGTTCGCCATCGACCCGGTTGCCGATGCGCTGCGACAGCGGCAGTTCGGCCAGCCGCGCGCGCGCCGACTCGATGAGCGCCTCGTCGAGCGGCAGCGACGGATCGAAGTGCGTCCGGTCGAACAGCGCGGCGAGGTGCGCATCGAGCGCGCTTCGTTGCGCCGGGCTCGCGTCGCGTGCCAGTGCCGGGACCAGATGCGCGCGCAGCGCGGCGGGATCGAAATGGCGCGCGTCGCCGAGCATCAGGTAGGCGCGCAAGGCTTCATAGCGATACGCCTCGGTGGTCGAATCATTTCCCGCGCCGCCGTCTTGCAACTCCTGCGTGAGTTTGCCGACCGCGAGCGGCAGCAAGGTCTGGTCGAGCAGACGGCGGTACGTCACGCGCGCCTCCTGGCCGAGCTTGTCGCCCTGATAGAGCCAGAGCCGGGTGAGCCACGGCACCGGCTTGCCGGCGTCCGCGTAACCGCCGGGCAGCGCGCGCGCCGCGTCGAGCAGCGGCAGCACCGCGAGCGGATCGGCGGCCGCATTCGCGTCGCGCGCCAGTTGGCGCACGTGCTGCGTCTGCCGGTCGAACTCCGCGACATACGCGCGGTTGCGCTGATAGCTCACCGCCATGCCCGCGAGCGCGAGCATGAGCGCCACGCCGACCGCCGCCAGCGCCGCGCGCCGCAGCCACGCGCTGCATCGCTCGAAGCGCGCGTTCGCGCCCACCAGCCCGGCCTCGGCAATCACCACGTCCCTGAGCAGACCGTTGATGAAGTACGCGCGCCCCGAAGCGTCGCGGTTATAGGCGATGTCGCGCTGCAATCCGAGCGGTTGCGCGATGGCGCTGATCGCGCGGTCGATCGGCCTGCCGTGCTGCGTGCCGCTCGTGAAATACACGCCGCGCAGGAGCGGCGACGCTTCGAAGCGCGTGCCGCGAAACACGCCGTCGAGGAAGCGCCCGAGCGCCGGCTGAAGGCCCGCGAACTGCTGCGCGAAGCCGTAGATGCGCGCACGCCGCGCTACGTCCGTTTCCCGCTGCATGCGATGCAGCACGCGCGCCTGCAAGCGCGCGCCGAGCGCATCGAATTCGGCCGGGAACGCCGAGAGCGCCGGACCCGCGCCCGGGGATTCATCGAGCGCGAAGGTGATGCCCCAGACCTGCTTGCGCTCCGCTTCGCCGAGATCGTCGAAGAACTCCGTGAAGCCCGCGAGCAGGTCGCACTTCGTCACGACGACGTAGACCGGAAAGCGCACCCCGAGCCGCTCGCTCAGCTCGGTCAGGCGGCTGCGGATCGTGCGGATGTGCGCCTCGCGGGCGGCGTCGTCCTGGCGCACGAGATCGGCCGCCGACAGCGTGACGATGAGCCCGTTCAACGGCCGGCGCGGACGGTATTTGCGCAGCAGTTGCAGGAAGCCGGTCCAGGCGGATTCGTCGGCCTGCGCGTCGCTGTCCTGCGTCGTGAAGCGGCCCGCCGTATCGACGAGCACGGCGTCGTCCGTGAACCACCAGTCGCAATGACGCGTGCCGCCGACACCGCCGATCGCCTCGTCGCCGAGCTTCTCGCGCAGCGGAAAGCGCAGCCCCGAGTTCGAGAGCGCCGTGCTCTTGCCCGTACCGGGCGCACCGATGAACATGTACCACGGCAACTGATACACCCACTGACGCCCGTTGACGCCTTTCATGCGCGCCTGCCGCAGGATCGCGAGCGCCTGCTCGAAGCGCTCGCGCAACACGGCGAGCTCCGCGCTGCCCGCCGATGCCCCCGCCCCCTGCCCCGCGACGCCGCTCATGAAGCGCAGGTTGACGAGACGCGCGGCGCCGAGGCGCACGCCCCACGCGAGCGCCCAGGCGGCGACGAGCAGGGTCATCGCGATCCAGCGGGCGCGCGGCGATTCGAGCGGCGCGTGGCCGTCGAACGCGAAGAGCGGTCCTTCGAACCACACCACGACGAGCAGCGCGAGCACGCCCGCGAACGTGATCCATTGCGGTGTCCTGAGCGTTCCTGCGATCTTTTTCATCGATGTCTCCATGCCTGTTCTGCTAAACGAATGAGCCGCGCCTCAGGACGACGCGCCCGGGGCGAGCAGCGTGATCTCCACGCGACGATTCTTGGCGCGGCCGGCGGGCGTGTCGTTCGGCGCGAGCGGTTCGGCGTCTCCGCGGCCTTCGGCGGAAAAGCGCGCGGGCACGCCGGTGAGCGACGCGAGCATCGCCCGCACGCTTTCGGCGCGCGCCTGCGACAGATGCCAGTTGGACGGAAAGCGCGCGGACAGGAGGCGCTGGTCATCCGTGTGGCCTGTCACGACGACTCTGCCGGGCACCTGCTTCAGCGCGTTGGCGATGCGGCCGATCAGCGCATCGTAGGCCGGGTCGAGCGTCGCGCTGCCGGAGGTGAAGAGGTTGTCGCCGTTGATCGTGACGATGGAGCGATCCGCCGCCTCGCGAACCGAAACCAGGCCCTGGCGGATTTCCGGCGCGAGGAACGTCGAGAGCGTCGCGGCGGCGGCGGGCATCGCGGCGGGCGCGATCATGGCCGGCTGCGCCGCGGGCCGCTCGCTCACGCGGATGCGGTTGAGCGCGTCGAACACGGGGTCCGACGTGCGGTTCAGGCTCACGGCCAGCGCGATATGCGTCGCCACGAGCACGACGCCCGCGAGCGCGGCGCAGACCCACGGCGGCATGCGCTGCCCGAGCGGCCTGCGCGCGCGCTCGGCGGGCCGCCAGTGCACCGACAGTTCGGCCTCGAAGGGGCCGCGCTGGTTGCGGATGATGCGTTCGAGCCGCTCGCGCACGGAGTCGAGCTGGCTGCGCCCGCCGTCGATCAGCCGATAGCGCCCTTCGAAGCCGAGCGACAGGATCACGTAAAGCAGCTCCAGCACGTCGATATGGCGCGCCGGGTCCTGCGCGAGCCGCTGCAGGATCAGAAAGAAGCGCTCGCCGCCCGACGCCTCGTTATGGAAGGTGACGAGCAGGCTGCGGCTCGCCCACACGCCGCTGCCCCACGGCGTGCCCGAGATCGACTCGTCGATGCAGGTACACAGGCAATAGCGCGCCGCCGCGAGCGTTTCGGTGTCGATGCCGCTCGCGCGGGCGTCGTGCTCGAAGGCCCGCACCATCCGCACGAGCTCGGCGCGCAAACCTTCGATATCGGCGATGGCCGCACGATGGCGCAGCGGCAGCGCGAGTTCGAGCATCGGGTTCGCCGCACGCACGAGCGGGCTCAGGCCGCTCGCGACCGGCAGGACCGACGCGCGCGGCGCGGCTTCCGGCCGCTCCTGCGCGCTCTCTTCCTGGCGCTCCTGGCGCGGGCGTGCCGCAACGGACCCGCCCGGTTGCGGAATCAGGATGGTGTCGTCCGGGTCGAAGCCGGCTGGCGGAAAGATCGGGGCATTCACGATGAGGTCCTTCTTCGAAGAGGGCGCGGCGCTCACGGGCGGATCGCCCAGAATTCGAGTTCGAGGCCCGGAAAGTCACCCGCGACATGCAGCGCGACGCCGGCCGAGGTCGCGAACTGTCGCCACAGATCGCCGCTGCGCTCCAGCTCGAAATAGGTGTAGCCGGCATGGAACGGCAACTGGCGCGGCGCGACCGGCAGCGCGCGCAGCGCGATCCCGGGCAACTGGAGATTCACGAGATCGCGGATGCGCTCCACCGGTCCGAGCTTGGCCTGCTGCGGGAAGCTGTTCAGAAGCGCGGCCGGCGCGAGATCGGCCTTCGCCGCGAGCACGAAGCTCGCCGAGCGGAACAGGTCGCGATCCGGCACGATCGCCACGCGCAATCCGTACTTGCGCTCCTCGAGCGCGATCGGCACCGCATGCGGATCCATCACCGCGTTCAGCGCGACGCGCAGCGCATCGACGAGCGGCGTGAAGGTTTCATCCAGCCGCTCGTGGCGATATCCGGGAAACGCGGCGGGACGCTTGCCGGGCTGGCTGAAGGTCGCGAGCTCGCCCGCCAGTTGCAGCGCATGCTGATGCAGATCGTGCGGATGCAGCCCGGTCGTCGAGGCGATGCCCGCGAACAGCGGCTCCGCCCGATTGAGCACCTGCAGCAGCAGGAAGTCGGCGATCTCCGCCGCGCCGGTCGCCGCGGGGCGGGCGAGGCGCGCGGCGAGCGCATCGGCGCGCTGGTGCATGAGGCCCGTGAGTTCGTCGACGAACCCGCACAGCCGGCGCGACACGCGATAGTCGAGACAGGGCGGCGCGTAAGCGGCATCGAGCACGATGCTGTTGTCCGCGCGGCGCTCGACGATGCGCGCGATCCCGAGCGAGGTATGCGCATGGGCCACGTCCCGCTCGAAGGCGAGCCGCAATTGCAGCTTGCCGACCTGCACGAGCGCCGCACCGACCGCGCCTTCGTTGCTGTCGGGCACTTCGGTTTCCGCGATGCGGTGACGCACGAAACCATCGTGGCCGGCCTGCGCCGCATACGCGGCCTCGGGCACGCCATGACGCGCGACGGGCAGCGCGAGCACGACCGTCAGGTCGCGCGCGTCCTCGGGCACGGCGAGCGGCAGCGGAAGTTCGTCATCCGAAGGAAGTCGGAACGGACTGCCGTCGGGCAGCACGCCCGCGCACGAAACCAGCGCGATGCGGCCGAGCTTCAGTTGCGCGGCGTCGATCTCCAGTTCCGAGAAGCCGAACGCATAGGGCCGCAGCGCCGCGCAGCGCGTCTCGATCTGCGCGCGCAGGTAGCGGTCGTGTTGTTGCAGATGCTGCGGCTGAAGCAGCATGCCTTCGGACCAGATCACCTTGTTGTTCCAGGACATCGATGCCTCGCTCTCAGTGGAAGGAAGTCTGCTTCGTATCGGCGAAGCTGTTCGCGTGCTGCTCGTATGCGTCGTTGAACGCGCTGCCGCACAGCGCCTGAAGGTCGTCGGCGCTCGCGCGGGTGAGCTCGGCATGCAGCGCGACGAGACGGTCCCACTGCCGCGCCTTGCGGCATGCGGGTAGCCAGTCGAGCCAGCCGCGCCGCGTATCGGCGCGCGTGAGCGCCTGCGGATCGAAGCGGCCGAGCAGATGCTGCATGGCGGCGCGCGTGCCCGCGAGGACCGCGAGCTCGTGTCGGCGGATGTCGTCGAACGCGCCTTCGAGCGCGGTCTGCGCGGGCAGATATCCCGTGCTCGCGCCACGCAGCATCTGCGCGAGCGCGCCGTCGCCGTCGGGGAAGAACTTGAGCGGGTTGTTGTCGCGCTGGACGAGCATCGTCGTGTCGAGGCTGATTTCGCGCTTGAGGACCGAGCGCGACAGCAGCACGTCGACTACGCCGCGCACCGCCGTGCGCAGCATCGCGCCGGCGAGACGCGCGATTTCGGCGGCGTTGCGCGTGCCGAGCGTGCCGGCATCGACGCCCATGCCGTCGAGCAGCGCGGCAAAGGCCGATTCGGCAATGGCTTCGTTGGCCGCTTCGGGTCTTTCTTCGGGTCTTTCTTCGGGCCTTATCGCGGCAGGCTGCGCCGGCGGAGTCACGACGGCCGCGAGCGGCGCGCATGCGTCTTCGCTCAACGGGTCGTAATCATGCGGAATGCCGCCCGCCGGCGCATGCGCTACCGCGCCGGCTGGCGGCACATAGGCGAACTGCTCCGGCGCCACGTGATCGCTCTGCGATCCGGCGAACGCCGCGCGTCCATCGAGCCGCGTCGCGGGTTCGTGCTCACCGTCGAGCGGCGCGGCGAGCGGATCGAAGCGCGGACCCGGCAGCGGCGCATCAGCGAGGACCGCCGCCAGCGCGAGCGGATCGTGCGCGAAAGAGCGCGGCGCTGCGTTGTCCTGAAGGCTCACGGCTTCGAGCGGATCGAAACCGTGGCGGTCATGCACGCCGGGCGGCGCATCGAAAGCTTCGGCGGGCGCGCGTTCCATCGTCCGCACATCGAGCCGGTAGCCGCCCATCTCCAGCCGGTCGCCGCTGGCAAGACGCGCGCTCTGCCCGGCGGACAGCGGCCGGCCATTGAGCCGGCTCGGATTGCTGCCGAGGTCGGCGAGCCGCCAGCCGTCCTCGGTCCAGTCGATGCGCGCATGCACCCGCGACACGGTCTTCGCCGCATCCGGCAACACGAGCGTGTTGTCGGAGCCGCGCCCGATGGTGCCGCCCGCCGCGCCGAAGCGGCACGAAAGCGGGGCGTCGGTCGGGATGCCCTGATAGGTCTCGACCGCGAGCGTCAGATGCATGATCTCTCCTTCGTGTGCGTTCATGTGGTGCCGTCGTCGGCCTGCCGGGGATCGGCGGGCGCATCCGGCGATGCGCTCGCCGCGCCCGCGCCGCCACCGCCGCCGCCGCAGTTGATCTGCACGACGACGCCGTCGATCGACACCGGCCCGGCCGCGCTGATCGCGATGCCTTCCGGCCCCAGCACGATCGTGTTGCCGCCCGCCTTGAGCGTGAGCGTCACGCCCGCCTCGATGGTGACGTTGGCCCCGCCCTTCACATCGACGTTAACACCCGCCCCCACCAAAATATTCGCCCCGCTTTTGTGATGTGTATCGCCGCCGACATCGAGCGAATATTTGCCGCCGATGCGCGCGCTGTGACCGCCCTGCACCGCGTCGCTGCGGCTGCCGTTGCAGCGCGCAAGATCGTCGTGCTCGACGATTACATGCCGTTCGCCGCCGATGCGCGTCAGCGCGTCGTGCTTCACCCACGTCTCCAGATCGCGCTCGGCGTGAAAGAACAGTTGCTCGGTGTCTTTGGTATCGTCGAAACGCATTTCGTTGAAACCGTTGCCGCCTTTGGTCGAATTGCTCCTGAGCGTCGTGCGCGCCATCTTCGCGGGGAGTTCGTCTGGTGTCGTCTGCGCCGCGTTGTAGACACTGCCGATCACGAGCGGCTGGTCCGGGTCGCCCTCGATGAAATGCACGAGCACTTCCTGACCGATGCGCGGCAGAAAGAACGCCCCGTAGCCCTTGCCCGCCCACGGCTGCGCGACGCGCACCCAGCAGCGCTGCAAGGACTCGCGCGCCTCCGTGGGGCCGAGCTGTTCCCAATGGAACTGCACTTTGATGCGGCCGTATTTGTCGGTATGAATTTCCTCGCCCTTCGGCCCGACGACCACCGCCGTCTGCGGTCCCGCGACACATGCGCGGGGCGTGCTGCGCGCGGCGCGGAAGCCGGCATCGCGCGGCAGCGCCCTGAACGCGCAATCGAAAACGGGCGGCCGGTCGCGCGCGTCGAGCGTGGACAGATAGTCGTCCGAGTTGAGCGCGTACTCGGCCGCCACGACGAGATGCTCGCGGTTTTGCACGTCGAGCGGATGGCCGGTGAGCCTGACGAGGCCGCCGGGCCAGATGCCGCGCGCCGTCGCGCGAGCGCTCACGAAGACGTTGCCCGCCTGATGCGCATCGACATGCGCGCGTGCGAAGCGCTCGGCGTCCTCGTGACGCGTGTAGCCGAGGCCATGCTCCTGCATCGCGTAGACGGCCTTGTCGAACGGCTCGCTGCGCCGGGCGCGCGCGACGAGACCTTCCTGCGCCGATTGCGACGGCTTCTCGAAGTCGTAGTCGTTGGTTTCGACGATGCCCGTCGCCACCTCGCCGCCCGCGGACCACGCATAGACCCATTCGTGCTCGTGCGGCGCGGCGGGCTGCGGACGAAAGCGCAGCGTCGCGCCGTGCGGCGCGCTCTCGTGCACCTGCGACGAATCCGTGAGAATCATCCGATGCGTGCCGCCCCGATGCTCGATGAAGTAGTAAATGCCTTCGCGCTCGGCGAGCCGGCTCACGAAATCGAAGTCGGTCTCGCGGTACTGCGCGCAGTGTTCGAGGCTCGGATACGCCGCCGAGCATTTGTTCTCGAAGTCGATGTGATAGTCGGCGAGCACCTTGCCGATGATCGCGGGCACCGTCATCTGATGAAAGAACCGGCAATGCGACGCGCGCGTGAGCAGCCACAGGCGCGGCCGCACCGTTGCGCGATACAGCGCCGGCCGGTTGGGCTGCGTGCTCGCGGGCCGCGCCAGCTCGAACGCCGTGACGATGCCGTTGTATTCGCGCGCGCCGTCGCCCGGAATCTCCAGCGACAGCGAGAAATCACTGCCGAGCATCGTCGCGATGTCGAGATTCGACTGATCGGCGAGCAGTTCGAGATCCCATTGCGCGAGCCGCCCCAGCGCCTCGCGTCCGCGCATGCGCCAGAGCACGAGCGCGTTCTTGCCGAGCGCACAGCTCACGTGCGCGATGCGATTGGTATCGGAGAGCATCATGGCGGGCCTCGTCTTCAGGGAATCCGGGTGGCGCACGTCGCCGGCTCGACGACCGTCACCACGCCGCCCCAGTTGCAGAGGCACCTGGACACGTTGTCGAGCGAAGGCTGGTTGCCGAGCAGCACGGTGACCGCGCCCGGCGCCCACGGCGTCATGGTCGCGGGCACGCAGGGCATCGGCGTCAGGACGCCGAGCGCGGCGGCGGTCGCCGAGGCGACTTCGGGATTCGCCGCCGACGTGCACATGCCGAACGGCATGATGTTCACGAGCGGCTCGTGATCCATGATGTTCGCGGCGAGCGGCCCTTCGCAGCGCACGCGGTTCACGGGCAGCACGACGAGCGTCGACGGCGTCATGCCGAACGAGCACTGCAACGTCGCGCCCATGCTGACTTGTTGAGGCATGGCTGGCTCCCTGTCAATCGAAGGCATAGGTGAAGTCGCCGTCGCATACGCCGACCTCGACTTTTCCGATACTGCGGCCATCGACGAGACGGCCGAGGAATTCCGCGCTCACGCGGGGCAGCACGGTATTGGTGAGGATCGCGTCGATCATGCGGCCGCCGCTCGCGAGCTCGGTGCAGCGGCGCGCGATCTGTCGGACCACGGCGTCGTCATAGGCGAACTTCACGCGATGGCGCTCCGCGATGCGCCGCTCGATGCGAGCGAGCTGCAGGCGAATCACCGCATCGAGCATCGTGTCGTCGAGCGGGTAGTACGGAATCACCGCGACGCGCCCGAGCAGCGCGGGCGGGAAGGCGTCGAGCAGCGGCGCGCGCAGCGCACGCGCGATCTCTTCGGGCGACGGCGTCTCGCGCCCGCCACCGCACAGTTGCGTGATCAGCTCGGTGCCGACGTTGGTTGTGAGCAGGATCAGCGTGTTGGAAAAGTCGATCTCGCGGCCCTCGCCGTCTTCCATGCGGCCCTTGTCGAAGACCTGAAAGAACAGCTTGTGCACGTCCGGATGCGCCTTCTCGAATTCGTCGAGCAGCACGACGCTGTACGGACGACGCCGCACCGCCTCGGTGAGCACGCCGCCTTCGCCGTAGCCGACATATCCCGGCGGCGCGCCCTTGAGCAGCGACACCGTGTGCGCTTCCTGGTACTCGCTCATGTTCACGGTGACGACGTTCTCTTCGCCGCCATAAAGCGCTTCGGCGAGCGCGAGCGCGGTTTCGGTCTTGCCGACGCCCGAGGTGCCCGCCAGCATGAACACGCCGACGGGCTTGCCGGGATCGTCGAGGCCGGCGCGCGCGGTCTGCACGCGGCGCGCGATCATGTCCATCGCGTGGCGTTGCCCGACGATGCGCCGGTTCAGCGTCGTGGCGAGATCGAGCACGCTCGCGGCTTCGTCGCGCACCATGCGGCCGACCGGAATGCCGGTCCAGTCCTGCACGACCGATGCCACCGCATGCGCGTCCACGCCCGGCAGAATCAGCGGCGCTTCGCCCTGGCGTTGCGCGAGTTCATCGGTCAGGCCCTGCAGGTCGGAGAGGGTCACGGCTTCGCCGCCCTCCCCGATCGCACGGCGCGCCGCGAGAATGCGCGCGACCAGCGCACGTTCGGCTTCCCAGCGCGCCGTCAATTCCGCGAGACGCGCACGCTCGGCGTCGAGGCGCGCGGCGACATCCGCCGCGCGTTCCTGCGTGTCGATGCCGAGCGCGGCTTCACGCGCCACGATCTCGCTTTCGGTCTGCCACGTTTCGATGCGCCGCTTCGCATCGTCGATGGCCGGGGGCAGCGCCTGCTGGCTCACCGCGACGCGCGCGCAGGCGGTGTCGAGCAGGCTCACGGCCTTGTCGGGCAACTGGCGCGCGGGAATGAAGCGATGCGAGAGCTTCACCGCCGCTTCGAGCGCCTCGTCGAGCACCTGCACGCCGTGATGCGACTCCATCTTGCGCACGAGGCCGCGCATCATCGCAATCGCGTTGTCCTCCGAAGGCTCGGGCACTTTCACGACCTGAAAGCGGCGCGTGAGCGCCGGGTCCTTCTCGATGTGCTTCTTGTATTCGACCCACGTCGTCGCGGCGATGGTGCGCAGCGTGCCGCGCGCGAGCGCGGGCTTGAGCAGGTTGGCCGCATCGCCGGTGCCGGCCGCGCCGCCCGCGCCGACGAGCGTATGCGCCTCGTCGATGAAAAGGATCACCGGCTTGTCCGACTTCTGCACCTGCTCGATCACCTGCTTGAGCCGGTTCTCGAACTCGCCCTTCACGCTCGCCCCCGCCTGCAGCAGGCCGACATCGAGCGTGCGCACAACGGCGTCGCGCAACGCGGGGGGCACCTCGCCCGCGACGATGCGCTGCGCGAAGCCTTCCACCACCGCCGTCTTGCCGACGCCCGCCTCGCCCGTGAGGATCGGGTTGTTCTGGCGGCGGCGCATGAGAATGTCGACGACCTGGCGAATCTCCATGTCGCGCCCGACGATGGGATCGAGCTTGCCCTCGCGCGCCTCGGCGGTCAGATCGACGGTATAGCGGGAGAGCGCGTCATGCTGCGCGGGCAGCGCCACGGGCTCGGCGGCAGGCGCGGCCTGCGCTTCGGGCGAGCCTTCGAGCAGCGCATCGAAGCGTGCGGACAATGCATCGAAGCTGATCTTCTCGAACTGGCGCGAGAGCGCGTAAAGCGCGTTGCGCAGGTTCGGCGTGCGGAGAATGCCGATCACGAGATGGCCCGTGCGCACGTTCGCGGCGTCGAACATCAGCGAGCCGAAGACCCAGCCGCGCTCGACGGCTTCGTCGACCTGCGCGGAGATGTCGGAGACTGCGCTCGCGCCGCGCGGCAGGCGGTCGAGCGCGGCGGTCAGATCGCGTTCGAGCGCGGTCTCGTCGAGATCGAAGTGACGCACGAGGCGCCGCAGGTCGGAATCCGCCGCGAGCAGGATCTGATGCACCCAGTGCGCGAGCTCGACATACGGATTGCCGCGCAACTTGCAGAACGCCGCGCCGTTTTCTATCGCCCGATAGGCGAGCGGATGAAGCTTGCCGAACAACGCCATGCGGCTGATCTCAGTCATGAGGAGTCTCCTTGCGATGGCTCGCGCCCGCCTGCCCGGCGATCACGACCCGATGGTTGTCATGCACGGGCGCGCCGCTCGTGAGCCACGTGTTCCAGCCCAGACGCGCGCCGTGCGCGGTATTGCCCTGCAGACGCAGCGCGGGCACGTCGTCGCGCTTCAGATGCAGCGATACGTCCCAGTCGAGCGGATCGCGCACGTAATCGCGGACCCAGTCGGCGAGTTTCACGAGGCTCTGCCCGCCCGGCAGGAAGCGCGCGAAGTCCGCGTAGCGCAGCGGCCCGATCACGATGCGGAACTTGTGCTGGCAGTCCCACACCCGCGTGCCGACGACCGTCGATTCGCCGAGCCGCGCGCCGGACAGACGCGTGCGGCCTTCTTCCGGCAGCGTGATCCAGTGGCCGCGCCACGGCTCGACCGACACCGGCACGCCGAAGAAGCGCGAGAGAATGAGCCGCAGCCCGCTCGCATGGCGCGTGGGCGCGGCGAGGATGCCGGCGAAGTGGCGCTTCGCGGAATCGGGCACCGCGTCGCGATCGGCGAGCGCGGGCGCGCCGAGACCGAACAGGCTGCCGACGTAGCCCGCGAAGCGATCGTCGCCCGGACGGTCGGCGCTCACGACCGGCTGCGCATCCGCCCACGCGCGATAGAACAGCGACAGCATCCGGTGATGAAACACGTCGAGAAAGCGCGCGAGCGTGGGATCGTTCGCGTGACGGACGCGCTCGCGCACGTAAGCGGTCAGGTGCGTCGGCAGCGGGCCGTTGGGGCCGAGCAGGCCGAGAAAATTCACCGCGAGCCGCCCCGGCCGGCCGTTCTCGCCCGGCACGTATTCGCCGAGCGCGGTCGGATGAAAGATCAGCTCCGGGTCCTGCGAGAGGCGCACGGCATCGTCGCGCGCGGCGAGCGAGCGGCCGAGGCGCGGGCGCTCTGCATGCGCCTGCTCGATGAGCCGCAGCGCCTGGAAGAAGTCGAAGCGGCGCGCGTCACGGACGAGCATGCCGTCGAGGGTCAGAGCGTCGCGCATCGTCCGGTCCTCGCAGGCCACTGCATGATCGGGCCGCGCGCGAGCGTCGCGACGGCGGTCTCGGTGAACGAATTGATCGACACGTAGCGCGCGAAGAACTGCGCGAGCACCGCGCCGAGCAAAAACGCGCTCGCGCCTTCGAACGCGGCGTCGTCGAAGCGCAGCGTGACCGCGAGGCCGCGCCCGTAGACGATCGGCCCCGGCGACGGCAGGCGGCGCACGACCGGCTCGCACGACACCGAGCGCAGGCCTTCGACCTGCCGGTGCGCGGCGGCATCGTCGGCGGGGCAGTACAGCGCGAGCAGTTCCCGCAGCGCGCGGGCGCCTTCCTGCGCGTTCGTATCCACGAGCGACGCGTAGTTCAGCGAAAGATGATCGAGCAGCCGCCACGACGCCGGCCCCTGCGCGAACGACGGCAGCGGCCGGCTCGGGCCCGCGACGCAGCGCACGGCGGTGACGGGCGCCTCGGCATCGAGCGTGAAGTCGGTCGAACCCGCGCCGACGGGCATCGAAAGCGGCAGATCGCGGTTCGTGCACCACGCGCTGATGCCGAGCTGACGCACTTCGCCGCGCTCGGGCGCGCTCGCCGCATCGACCAGCGCGATGAAGGCTTCGCTGCCGAGATAGCTGCTGCGCGCGCCGCTTTGCTGCTGCCGCACCGACGCACGCCGCGCCTCGCGCCGCAACTGATAGAACGCGCCGCCCTCGCCCGGCGCATCGAGATCCTTCGCGCAGTAGAACGGCCGATACTGCTTCTCGGCGGCCGCGCCCGCGCCGTAGCCGGTCACTTCGTCGATCTGATGGATCTCGTAGTCCATCGGCCGCGTGCGGTCGACGACGACGTGATACTCGAACTCGGTGTCCGACAGCGCGACGCGGTCGGTGCGGCGGCGAAACAGGTTGATCGCGGGCGTGCAGTTGAGCGCGAAGTGCGAAACGTCGACCCCGCGTTCGAGCGACGCATCGGCCTGATCGAGCAGGATCACGATCTCCGCTTCCGCGCCGCGGCAAAGACGAAGCGCGTCGCGCAGGCCGGCCAGCTCGACGAACATGAAGCGCGGCGCGAAGGC
The DNA here is from genome assembly GCF_023631305.1 of Caballeronia sp. INML3B. Taxonomy (NCBI): domain Bacteria; kingdom Pseudomonadati; phylum Pseudomonadota; class Betaproteobacteria; order Burkholderiales; family Burkholderiaceae; genus Caballeronia; species Caballeronia sp. INML3B. The sequence goes on along the minus strand of NZ_JALQDI010000077.1, from coordinate 85,458 downwards.
GAAATACTCCTGCAAGAGCCGATAGCCGTCGAACGATTGCTGACCGACCGGCAGGAGCGCCTCGTCCTCGGCGAAACCCATCGGCTGCAACGCGGTCTTCGGGAGCACGGCGAGCGTGGTCGACGCGCTTGCGCCGTCGCCCGGCTGCATCACCGCCACGCCGATGCAATGCGCGAGCAGACGCTCGTGCAGGCGCGCGGGCAAGCCGTCCGGACCGCGCAGATAGAGCGCGAGACGATCGAGCGAAAGGCGCTCGAAGCCGAGCGCGCCGGTCGCGCGCAGACGCAGGCGCAGCCCGCCCCGGACGTTGGCCGGCAACGACGATGCACCGGGGCCGCCCGCATGGGTGAAGAACTTCGCCCGCGCGATCTCGACCGGCCACAGCGTGAGCGCATGCGCGGTGCGGTATTCGCAACGCGTGGAGGCGGACTTGTCGAGCATGCCTCGCAACGCCGTATGGCGCGGCACGACGATGCCATCGGCGCTCGCGGCAAGCTGCGGATTCCTATGGTCCGCGTGCAACTGGACGACCGCCATCGACGGCGTCGGCGCCAGATAGTGCGGATATGCCAGTTCGAGCAGATGCTGCGTGAAGCGCGGGAACTCGGCGTCGAGCTTCATCTGGACGCGCGCGGCGAGGAAGCTGAAGCCTTCGAGCAACCGCTCGACGTACGGGTCCGCGCATTCGACGCCGTCGAGCGCGAGCCGTCCCGCGATCTTCGGAAACGCGGCGGCGAATTCACCGCCCATCTCCCGGACGTGCTGAAGCTCCTGGCTGTAGTACTTGAGGAACGCGGGGTTCATGCCTGCTGCTCCCCGGCCGATGATCCGGCGCGCGTGGTCGATGCATCGGCGACGCGCACTTCGCCCGCTTCGAGATCCAGTTCCGTGCGCAGAAAAAGCCGCTCGGGATACGGCTGGGACCACATCTGCGCCTCGATCTCGAAGCGGATCACATGGCTGCGCGCCGCGCCCTTCGTATCGTCGATCGCCGTCACGCGCACCGATTCGCGCGCGAGGCGCGGCTCGAACGCCCACAGCGCGTCGCGGATCACGCGCTCGAGCGCGCCGGGCGTGAGCGCCGCGACGTTGCGCCCCGCGAGGTCCGGCAGGCCGTAGTTCAGCACCGATGTCGCGACGTGCGGCAGACCGGGCGCGTGTGCGCCGTCCGCGAGACCGCTCGCGTTCAGCAGCCAGCCGATGTCGCGTTGGACGCTCTCGCGCAGCGCGCGCGCCGACACCACGCGACGCTCGCGCGCTTCATGACGCGCGTGCGGCTCGAAATCGGTCAGCCGGTCCAGCAACGACGGTTGCAGGCGGTCACGGGCGGAGGGTTCGGACATGAGCAACTCCCTTTGAGCAAACGAGGCAGGACGGGCGGACACGGCGAGGCTCAGGCGGTCTTGGCGGTCGGCAGCTTCGACACGAGCCGCAGCGACACCGTGAGACCTTCGAGCTGGTAATGCGGGCGCAGGAAGAACTTCGACGTGTAGTAGCCCGGATTGCCCGCCACTTCCTCGACGACGACCTGCGCATCCGCGAGCGGCTTGCGCGCCTTGGTGTCGTCGGACGAGTGCGTGGGGTCGCCATCGACATACTGGAGAATCCAGTTCTGCAGCCAGCGCTCCATGTCCTCGCGTTCCTTGAACGAGCCGAGCTTGTCGCGCACGATGCACTTGAGGTAATGCGCGAAGCGGCTGCACGCGAAGAGATACGGCAGGCGCGCCGCGAGATTGGCGTTCGCGGTGGCGTCCGGGTCTTCGTACTCGGCCGGCTTGTGCAGCGATTGCGCGCCGATGAACGCCGCGAAGTCCGAGTTCTTCTTGTGCACGAGCGGCATGAAGCCGTTCTTGGCAAGCTCGGCCTCGCGGCGGTCGCTGATCGCGATCTCGGTCGGGCACTTCATGTCCACGCCGCCGTCGTCCGTCGGAAACGCGTGAACCGGCAGGCCTTCGACCGCACCGCCCGACTCGACGCCGCGAATGCGCGAGCACCAGCCGAACATCCTGAACGAGCGCGTGATGTTCGCCGCCATCGCATACGCCGCGTTCGCCCACGCGTACTTGCTGCTGTTCGCGCCTGCGGTGTCTTCCTCGAAATCGAAGGCTTCGACCGGGTCCGTTTTCGCGCCGTAGGGCGCGCGCGCCAGAAAGCGCGGCATCGCGAGGCCGATGTAGCGCGAATCCTCCGAATCGCGCAGCGAGCGCCACGCGGCATGCTCGGGCGTCTGGAAGATCTTGGTCAGATCACGCGGATTGGCGAGTTCCTGCCACGACTCCATCAGGAGCGCGGCCGGATCCGCGCCCGCGATGAACGGCGCATGCGCCGCCGCCGCGATCTTCGCGATCTGCGTGAGCAGGTCGACGTCGGGGCCGCTGTGATCGAAGTAGTAATCCGCGACGAGCGCGCCGTAAGGCTCGCCGCCGAACTGTCCGTACTCCTCCTCGTAGAGCTTCTTGAAGAGCGGGCTCTGATCCCACGCCACGCCGCGATACTTCTTCAGCGTCTTGTGCAGTTCCGGCTTCGAGATGTTCAGCACGCGGATCTTGAGCGACTCGTCGGTCTCCGTATTGTTCACGAGGTAGTGCAGGCCGCGCCATGCGCTCTCGACCTTCTGGAACGGCTCGCTGTGCAGGATCAGATTGATCTGGCCGGTGAGCGCCTGATCGATCTGCGCGATCAGCGCCTCGATGGTCGCGAGGACGTCGCCCGAGATCACGCCGGTGTCGCGCAGCGCCTGCTCGGCAAGCGTGCGCACGGCGCGTTCGACGGCATCGCGGGCCCGCTCGGACTTCGGCTTGAATTCCTTTTGCAGCAGCGTGGAGAAATCGTCGAGCGCGGGCGCCGTTTCCATCACGCTGGCGCCGGCCTGTTGCTGGATGCTGAGATCGTTCATCGCGTCATGCTCCGGTAGTGGGCTCGTCTTCGTCGCCGTTCGGGCGAGGCTCTGCGCTCAGTGCTTTCATCAGCGCGGGTTCTTCCAGCAGGCGCGCGATCAGCGCTTCGGCGCCGGTCTTGCCGTCCATGTAGGTCAGCAGGTTGGCGAGCTGCGTGCGCGCCTCCAGCAGTTGCCGCAGCGGTTCGACCTTGCGTGCGATGGCGGCGGGCGTGAAGTCGTCCATGCTCTCGAAAGTCAGATCGACGGCGACGTTGCCCTCGCCCGTCAGCGTGTTGGGCACCTGCACCGCGACGCGCGGCTTCATCGACTTGAGACGCTCGTCGAAGTTGTCGACATCGACCTCCAGGAACTTCCGCTCGGCGGCGGGCGCGAGCGGCTCCGCGCTCTGGCCGGAGAGATCCGCGAGCACGCCCATCACGAAGGGCAGGTTCACTTTCTTTTCCGAGCCGTAGACTTCGACGTCGTATTCAATCTGCACGCGCGGCGCGCGATTGCGCGCGATGAATTTCTGACTGCTTTCCTTTGCCACGATGTCCACTCCTTTGCTTTTGCCTGAGTCCGGTCAGACGACCCCGCCCAGATGCCTGAATTGATGTGCGCCGTCCGGCGCGACGTCCTCGATGATTTCCATGAAGCGCTTGCCGACCAGCCTGCGGGCCCGCTGCAGCAGCACCGGCAGCGGGCTCGATGGCTCGTGCTCGTCGTAGTAGGCGCAGATCGCGTCGAGCGCATCGCTCACGTCCTGCGCGCTCGCGATACGCCGGGGCGTGGCGGGTCCGCCGATGGCGGCATGCGCCGCCGCTGCGCAACCCGCGCCCTCTTCACTGCTATGGGTCTCCATCGCACTGCCCCCTCGCCCCGTATCCGGATCGGGCGCTCCGACCCGCGCCGCCACGAACTCCGCGATGCGCCCGAGCGGACGCGCGAGCGGCCCGAAGTCGAGCGCGCGCGCCGGCCCCACGTGCTCTGTCAGCAAGGTCTCGATCTGCGTGAGCGAAGCCCGCGCCGACGACAGCGCCTCGCACTGCGCCCGTCCCGCTTCGGCGCCCGCTTGAGCGAACGCCGCATCGATGGCCGCGAGGGTCGGCATCTCGTCGCCTTCGAAAAGCGGCGCTTCGCCCGCGAGCACTTCCATGTCGCGCAGCGTGAATCCGCGCTGGCCGCGCGGCGCGACGAAGGGCGTATCGCGCAGCTCGCCCACGAGCCCGGAGCCGTCGATGAGCGCCGACAGCGCGTTGACGCGCGCGGTCGGATCGTCGCCATCGCTTGCATCGAGTTGCGGATGCACGCCGCTCCAGTGCCGCGCGAGCAGCCCTTCGATCAGCGCGAGCCCGCGCGCAAGCCCGATGAAGTCCTCGCGGACCATGCTCGCCCGCGTGTAATGCACCGCCACCCGCAAGTCGCGTGTGCGTGCGAGCAGGGCCGTCGCGAGGGCGTGAGCCAGCGTCCAGTCGGGCGGCGTCGCGGCGATCACGGTGCCGCCATACTGGGCGTCGGGCTTGCCGGCGATTGCCTGCTCCAGCGCCCGGAAATCGGCGCTGTACTCTTCGTCCTCGCCGCACGGAGAATCCGGCGTGAGGTCGGTCAGCCAGGTTGCGATATCTGCGAGGTTCATGGCGGTGTCCGCGAGGCGCATTGAACGGAAGGCGGCTTAGCGGCTTCTCGTCGAACTCGACGAACTGGAACTGCTGCTCGCGCCGGAGTCGGATGTCGCCGAGTTTTTCGGGATGTTCCACTTGCCGGTCACCACGCCGCCCTTCTTCGCGCCGTTGTTGTCCTGCGGCTGGTACTCCATGTTGAATTCGGCGAAGTTCAGCGTGATGTTCTCGGCAACCTGATCGCCGCCGCCCGAGCCGACCGAATGGCTGCTGATGAGCACTTCCTTGAGCGTGATCTTCAGATACTCGACCGGCTCGTTGCCGCCCGCCTTGCGCAGCGTGAGCACGGCCTCAGGCATGTGCACGCCCTGGCAGCACGATTGCACGATGGTGGGCGAGCTCTTGTCGATGTACTTGCTGATCGACAGATCCTGCACCGAAGCGGTCCCGGTGCCGCCACCCGTTCCGGTGTGCGTGGTGCCCGTCTGCGAGCATCCCCACGACCAGCTCAGCACCTCGATTTCGTCGGTGTGACCCACCGCCAGTGATTCACCCTTGATGTCGCCCAGCTTGAGAAACATATCTACGGCCATGTCAGTCTCCAGAGAAAAATGCGCCTTGCGGCACAGGCAAAATTCGCGTCGTCGTTGATCGCGAAGTTGAAATTCGGGCGTACTTCCATCGCCCTGATTTATTTGGATTGCTAACTGTTCATACTGCTTCGATGCGTTTTTCAACGTCCGGCATCAACCTTGAATCACGCGCCGAGCGCCCGGCGGATCGCAGCCTGCACGGCCGGCATGTCCCCGCGCTCGCACAGCGCCGCCCAGCCCGCGAGCGTTTCGCGATCCACCGCAGGCGTTTCGCAAAGTTGTGCAAATCGTTCGAGGGTCGCCGCCGAACCGACTATGCTATGAAAACGTTCGCGTCCGATGCACGCGTCCAGCATGACCGCCATGCCTGCTTGCCGGGCCCGGTCGAGGAGGGTCTCCATGATCTGTCTCCTATTCGGTGGTTCGAGTGCGCCGCGTTGCGCGATCCGTGACCCGAAAACAGCCGCCCGCGCCTGCTTATTCCGCAAAAAAACTCGAAAAATTCGTGGAATAGATTCCAGCCTGGAGTGTTGTCAATCATGAGTGCGCCCATTTCAGGAGTTGCGCCGATGAACGACGACGACCTGCAAACCGTCCTGCCGACGCTGTTGCCGCGGCTATGGCGATTTGCACTGCGGCTCACGCAGAACCCGCACGACGCCGAGGATCTCGTGCAGCGGGCGTGCGTGCGGGCGCTCGAGCGGCGCAATCAGCTTCAGCCGGGCACGTCGGCGCTCAGCTGGCTGTTTTCGATCGTGCACTCGACATGGATGAACGAACTGCGCGCTCGTTCGATTCGAAACCGCGGCAGCATGGACTGGCAGGACGAGGAAATCGAATCCTTCGCCGATCCCGCGGCGCACAATCCGGAGCTCGATTTGTTGCATCGGCAGGTGATCGACGCCGTGGAGGCTTTGCCCGAGGCGCAGCGTGTCGTGATGGTGCTGGTCGCGATCGAAGGACTCAGCTATCGCGAAGCCGCCGAGGTGCTCGACGTGCCGATCGGCACGGTCATGAGCCGGCTGTCGCGCGCGCGGCTGACGATCGGCCAGAAGTTCAGTGCGCAGTCGCCGGCCGCGGCCCGAAAAGGAGAATCATTATGATGAATGTCGATGACACGCTGCTGATGGCCTATGTTGACGGAGAGCTTTCGCCCGAGCAGCGCGCGGAAGTCGAGGCGGCGATCTCGCATTCCGACGAACTGGCGGCACGGGCCGCGGCATTGCAGGCATCGGTCCTGCCTTACCGCGCAGCTTACGACCGGCAATCGGTGCCGCCCGTGCCTGAAAGCCTGACGCGGCGCATCGAGGAACTTGTGAGCGTCAGCGCGCCGCAAGAGCGCGACGCGCGGCGCGGCAGCCGCCGTTTTTCGATGCAATGGGCCGCCGCGGCCTTCGTCGCAGGTGCGATCTGCTCCGGCGTGCTCACCGGTTATCTCGGGGGCGTGAATCCGTTGAAGCCGGGGGTCGATCCATGGGTGCAGAGCGTCGCGGATTATCAGGTGCTCTACGGGCGCGACACGGTTGCCAATATCCGGGAAGACAAGGCCACCACCGAGCAGGTGCTGGCGGATATCCATCAGCGCGACGGCATGCCGGTCGACGTTCCCGATCTGCGTCAGGTCGGCCTCAAGTTCAAGCGCGTGCAGCGCCTGAACTATCACGACCGTCCGCTCATTCAGATGGTGTATCTGCCGGAACGCGGCGATCCGGTCGCGCTGTGCGTGATCGAGGAAAACGAGGGCGATGCGCCGGTGCGCGCGAGTCGGGTCGGCGAAATGAAAACGGTCACGTGGCGCACGAATCGGCTCGCCTACGTGCTGCTCGCGAAGACGCCTTCTCTCGACTTGCAGGCTATCGGCGACAGCATCGCCAGTGGGAAGACGGCGCCGCTCTACAGCAGCGCCAGTGCAGACGTGGCGCGCGACAGCTAGGCTCACGCGTGCGCCGCGTGCCATGCTTTCGAACTGTCGGGCCGCTGCTCCGGCTAGCGCGAGGCCCGCGTGAACTCGCCGGCCTCGCGCGCGAAATGTGCCGGCATCGCCGCGCGCAGCGGTCCGCGTCGCGCGCCATGACGGCCGCAAGCCGATCGTGCTACAGCCTTTCCCATCAAGCCTTTCAGCCCGATTGCGTCATACATGGCGCACGCTCGTAAACCACTATCGCGCGTGGATTGGTATGCCAGTACTGTCACACGCGAATGTGTACGCGCGTGCCCTTCCTCGCGCCTTCGAGGGGCGCCTTTGGAAAAAGTCCTGCTGCCAGTCCGATCGCATCCCGCCTGGCAAATCTGAAAGATTCCTCGCTTTGCGCGCACCGTGTCGCGAATCCACGACGAGCCCTGTGCGCCAGCAGTCGTTAGATTCAATCCAACAAAAAGGAGACAACATGCGTCCAGGAATCAAGGTGCTTCGAGTGGCGGCGAGCGCGGCACTGGCGCTATGCGCAAGTGCGGCTTTCGCGCAGGCTTCGATCGTTTCCGGTCCGTCCAGCGATCCGGCGTGCATGGTTCCCTGGAAGAGCGACACGAAGTTCGTCAAGTATCCGAAGAAGAACGGCCCTTACCGCATCGCACTCGTGAACGGCTATATCGCCAACACCTGGCGCATCCAGATGATCAAGACGGCCAAGGCGTACACCGCGCAACCGGCGGTCGCCGCGAAACTCAAGGAATTCAAGGTCGTCTCGACCGGCGAGGACGTCCCGGCGCAGATCTCGGCCGTCAACAACTTCATCGATGCGGGCTATGACGCGATCATCGTCGATGCGCAGAATCCGTCCTCGTTCGGCCCGGCGATTCGCCGCGCGAAGAAGGCCGGCGTCGTGCTGATCGCGTTCGACAACACGCTCGACAGCGAAGACGCGATCAACGTCGACGTCGACCAGTACGGGCTCGGCGTGCTGTGGGCCAAGTGGCTCGCGAGCCATGTGCCCAACGGCGGCAAGGTGCTCGAGGTGCGCGGCGTGGCGGGCACCTCGGTCGATACTGACCGGCACAATGGTTTCCAGAAAACGCTCGACGAGACCGGCAAGAAGTGGAACATCGTCCAGGTCTACGGCAAGTGGGACGACGGCGTCGCGCAGAAGGCCGCCGCCGACGCCATTGCGGTGCAGGGCCATTTCGACGGCATTTCGGCGCAGGGCGGCGACACCGGCGTCGTGCGCGCCATGATCGACGCGAAGCATCCGTTCGTTCCGTTCGGCGGCGAGACGGAAAACGGCTTTCGCAAGTTCTGCGCGCAGTACGGCAGCCAGGGCCTGAAATGCACGTCGGCGGGCAGCGGTCCCGCGCAGGTGGCCGTGGCGATCAAGACCGCGCTCGCCGCGCTGGACGGTCAGACGATTCCCGTGGCGATCAAGCTGCCCCTCGACATCACGGACGATGCGAAGCTGAAGGCGGGCGTCAACTACTTCCCCAACGAATCCGACAACTTCTTCGTCGGCAACTCGTTTCCGACATGCGGCATCAACTTCTCCGCACAGGAAATCATGAAGCAGAGCCAGGGCAACCAGTAACCGGACGATGGCCGGCCACGTGACGGGAGACGAAGCATGCGGCAGGACGCAGAGCGGCCGTTCTTTCAGATGTCCGGGGTGTCGAAAAGCTACGGCGGCGCCGTCGCGCTGGATCACGCGGAACTCGCGGTGCGCCGGGGACGCATTCACGCGGTCCTCGGCGAGAACGGCGCGGGCAAGTCCACGCTGCTGAAGGTGATGTCCGGCGTCGTGCAGCCGGACGAAGGCACGATGCACCTCGACGGTCGCGAAGTCTCGTTCGCGTCGCCCGCCGCGGCGAACGCGGCCGGCATCGTCTGCGTGTATCAGGAGTTGTCGCTGATCCCCGACCTGAGCGTGGCGGACAACATCTTCGCTTCGAACCCGCCGCGACGCTTCGGCATGATCGACCGCCGCGCCCAGCGCCGCCAGGCCGAGGCCGCGCTCGCGCGCGCCGGCGCGGCCGACATCAATCCGCTTACAAAGGTCCGCGATCTGCCGCTGTCGCGCCAGCAGATGGTCGAACTCGCGAAGGGGCTGGCCCACGAGCCGCGCATTTTGATTCTCGACGAAGCCACGTCGGCGCTGACCGCGGCCGACGTGGCGCGCGTCATCGACGTGCTCAAGCGCCTGCGCGACGAAGGGCTCGCGCTGCTGTTCATCTCGCACCGGATGCACGAGGTGAAGGCGCTCGCGGACGAATGCACCGTCTACCGTAACGGTCGTCATGTGATGAGCTTCGAGGCAGGCACGCGCTCCGACAACGAGGTTGTCGAAATGATGATCGGCCGCAAGTACCAGCATGTGTTTCCCGCCAGGCCCGCGGACGCGCCCGGGCAGCGCGGCGCCGCCGCACCGGTGCTCGCCTGCCGAGACCTCGCGTGGAACGACACCCTGCGCGGCGTCAGCTTTTCTGTGAGGCCCGGCGAAATACTCGGGCTGGGCGGCCTCGACGGACAAGGCCAGCGCGAACTGCTGCTCGCGTTGTTCGGCGTGCTGCGCGGTTGCACAGGGGCGATCGAGATCGATGGCAAGGCCGTGTCGATCGAAAGCCCCGTGGCCGCCCGCGCCAATCGCATCGGCATGGCGCTGATTCCGGAGGACCGCAAGACCGAAGGGTTGATGCTGCCGATGTCGGTGCGCGAAAACCTGTCGTTTGCCGCGCTCGATCGCATGTCCACCGCAGGCGTGATCGATCGCGACCGCCAGCAGTCGTTCGTCGACCGGATGATGGCGCTCCTCGCGATCAAGTCGTTCAGCGTCGATGCGGCCGTGGGCTCGCTCTCGGGCGGCAACCAGCAAAAGGTCGTCATCGCGAAGTGGCTGGTCCGGCAGCCGCGAATCCTGCTGCTTTGCGACCCGACACGCGGCATCGACGTCGGCACCAAGCAGGAGATCTATCAGTTGCTCAGGCGGCTCGCCGACGAGGGCGCCGCGATCGTGTTCTATTCGACCGACTATGACGAGCTGATCGGCTGCTGCGACCGCGTGCTCGTGCTGTACGAAGGCAGGATCAAGAAGGAGCTGGTCGGGGCGGCGATCACCGAGCAGAGTCTCATCGCCAGTGCGCTGGACCTGCCCGTCGGACAGGTTGCGCCTTCCACAGGAGTCGCGCCATGAGCGGATTGCGCTACTGGTATGCGGAAAATCGCGGGTCGGCGTTCGCATTCGGCCTGTTCGTGCTGATGTTCGCGATTTACCTCTTCAACTATCCGTCGACGTTGTCGGCGAATGTGTTTCAGACGGCGGCCAACAAGGCGGTATTGCTCGCGCTGGTGTCGATGGGCCAGGCGCTCGTCGTGCTGACGGCGGGCATCGATCTGTCGATCGGAACGATGCTCGTGCTGACGAATTGCCTGGGATCGTGGATCGTCACGGGCGACGCGCTGCACAGCGCGCTCGGCATCGCCGGTGTGCTCGCGGCGGGCGCGCTGTGCGGCGCGCTCAACGGCGTCATCATCATTTTCGGCCGTCTGCAGCCCATCGTGACGACGATCGCAACGGGCGCCGTCTACTACGGACTGGCGCTGCTGCTTCGCCCGGTGCCCGGCGGCGCCATCAACGAAGATCTCGCCGACGCCCTGACCGGCAAGGTCGCCGGCGTCGTCCCGGCCAGCCTGCTGATTTTGCTCGCGGCCGTGGTGATCGTCTGGGTGCCCTTCAAGCGCTCCGCGATCGGGCGCGCGGCTTATGCAACCGGCTCGTCCGAACCCGCGGCCTTCCTCTCCGGCATGCCGATCCGCCGCGCGAAGTTCGCGAGCTACACGCTCGCCGGCCTGCTCGCCGCGATCGGCGGCCTCTTTCTGACGTTCTTCACGGACACGGGCGAAGCGAGCCTCGGCAGCGCCAACTCCTATACCTTGTTTTCGATCGCCGCCGTGGTCATCGGCGGCGTGTCGCTGCTGGGCGGCAGGGGCAGCGCGATCGGGGCGGTCTTCGGCGCATTCGCGTTCCGTTCGATCGGCGACCTGCTGTTCGTGTTCAACGTCGATGCGCTGTGGCAGCCGCTCTTCCAGGGCGTGATTCTTCTGCTCGCGGTCTCGATCGGCGCGTGCGGGCTGTTCCGGGTGCGCAACCGCCTGGAGTGGTTCCAATGAGCGACGTGTCCGCAAACGGCCGCAGCACGTTCGTGTCGAGGCTCGCGCGCCGGATCGACAAACCGATCGTGATCGCGTTCGCGTGCATCGTCGCGCTATTGCTCGTCGGCGGAATGTATTCGCGCAGCTTCACGTCGCCGGAATACATCCTGCTGCAACTGAAGGTCGGCGCGTTCCTCGGCATCATCGCGACCGGCCTGATGATGGTGATCCTGCTCGGCCACATCGACCTGTCGTTGCCGTGGACCATCACGGTCGGCGCGATGATGGCGTGCGCCGTCGCCGGGCACGGCGAACTGGGACGCGTCCTCGCGATTCCGGTCGGGATCGGTTGCGGCGTGCTGATCGGCGTCGTCAACGGCATTCTCGTGGCGCTCCTGCGCATTCCGTCGATGATCGCGACGCTCGCAACGAATGCGGTCGCGCAGGGCATCATGATCGTCTACACGGGGGGATCGTCGCCGCAGGATTCCGCGCCGGACGTGATGCGATGGCTCGCGGCGGGCTGGCTCGTGCCGGGCGTGCCGAATGCGGTCGCGCTGTGGGTCGTGATCGGCGGCGCGACGATGTTCCTGCTGTCGCGCACGACGTTCGGCCGAACGCTGTACGCGATCGGCAACACCGAACGCGCGGCGTATCTTTCCGGCATCGATACGCGGCTCGTGACCGTGGCCGCTTTCGCCGTGTGCAGCGCGTTCGCGGCATTCGGCGGCGTGCTGCTCGCAGGTTATGCGTCGAAGGCCGCGCAGTCGATGGGCGATGCCTACCTGTTGCCGGCCATCGCGGCGGTCGTCCTCGGCGGCACGTCGATTCTGGGCGGTCGCGGGTCGTACCTCGGCACCGTGGCTGGCGCAATTCTCATCACGCTGCTGCAGTCGATCCTCTCGGTCGCACAGATGCCCGAAGCGGGACGTCAGATCATCTACGGCGTGGTGATCGCAGCGATGTTGCTGCTGTACGGGCGCAGCAAGCCAGAGGCGTAGATCACCGAGGCGGCAATCGCGTCGTAGCTGCGAATCACCAGGTTTCGAATCCCTTTCTTTCGCCGCGAACCCGGTGCCGCCCTGGCCGCTGCGCCATCGACCGCGGCCGGGGGGGCTCGTTTCTTGCTCGCTGCCGCTTCTACCGATCCGTACATTCATATCGAAGAGCGCGCATATGCCGGAAAAACTGCTTCACGCCCCGAACGGCCGCATCGAATCCGGCATTCTGGGCCTCGACGACATCCTGGGCGGCGGGCTGACCCCTCACAGGATGTACCTGGTGGAAGGGGCGCCGGGCGCAGGTAAAACGACCCTCGCCCTGCAATTTTTACTCAAGGGCGTCGAGAACGGCGAATCCGGCCTCTATGTCACCTTGTCCGAGACGAAGGCGGAACTGATCGCGGTCGCCGAAAGTCACGGCTGGGACACGACACGATTCACCATCACGGAATTGCTCTCGGATGAAGGGCTGGACCCGAGCTTCGAGCAGAGTGTGCTGCATCCTGCCGAGGTCGAGCTGGGAGAAACCGTTCGCGACGTGATCGCCAAGGTCGATGAGATGAAGCCCGCCCGGCTCGTCTTCGACAGCCTGTCCGAGCTTCGCATGCTGTCGCAGAATCCGCTGCGCTATCGTCGCCAGATCCTTGCCCTGAAGCGTTATTTCGCGACGCGTGCCTGCACCGTGTTGTTGCTCGACGACAATACCTCGGAGCCGGGCGACTTGCAGTTGCACAGCATCGCGCATGGCGTCATTAGCCTCGACAACGTGACGCACGATTACGGCGGAGAACGCCGGCGCCTGAGGATCGCGAAAATGCGCGGCATCCGGTTCCGCGAAGGCTTTCACGACATGACGCTCAAGACGGGCGGCATCGAGGTCTATCCGCGTCTGATCGCAGCCGAGCATCACACGGACTATTCGTCCAGCGCGCTCAGCACCGGCACCGGCGGCCTGGACGCGCTGCTCGGTGGCGGACTGGTTCCGGGCACCAACACGCTGATCGTCGGGCCTTCGGGCGTCGGCAAGACGACCACGGTCGCGTCCTGTCTTCTCGCTGCGCTCGAACGCGGCGAGCCGTGCACCTACTATCTCTTCGATGAGACGCGCATGACGCTCCTGCGTCGCTCGACGAACCTCGGCATCGACCTGCGGCCGCACCTCGATAGCGGACTGCTGACGCTTCGCCAGATCGACCCCGCCGAAATCGCTCCCGGCGAGTTTGCGAGCGACGTGCGCAAGTGCGTCGAGGAACACGGTGCACGATTCGTCGCCATCGACAGCCTCAATGCGTATCTTCAGGCCATGCCCGGTGAACGCTATCTGCTCCTGCAGATGCACGAATTGCTGACCTACCTCAACCAGCGCGGCGTGATTACGTTACTGGTGCTGGGGCAGCACGGCATCATCGGAGAAATTCAAAGCGACATCGACATCAGCTATCTCAGCGACGTCGTCCTGTTGTTCCGATATTTCGAGCGTCACGGCGAAGTCCTGAGCGCCATTACCGCGGTGAAGAGTCGCGCGAACGGACACGAGCGCTCGATCCGGCAGTTCCGGCTCGACAGTGAAGGACTGGTTGTCGGTGAAGCGTTGCGCGACTTCGAGGGCATCCTGAGCGGCCTGCCCTCGTATTCCGGCGATTCGCCCATGCTTGCGCCGGCCCGCGGCGAGTCACTCGAACCTCCGGGCCGATGACAACATGGAGTATCGCGTTCTAATTCTGGCCCCGTTCGGCCGCGACGCCCGTGTGATCACCGACGTCCTCGCGCCGGAAAATCGCACGTGCTTCGTATGCGCCGACTTGCATGAGCTTGCGACGGAACTCGACCGGGGCGCGGGCCTCGCCATCATGACCGAAGAGTCGCTTCGGCATGACAACGGTGCGGCGATTGCGCAATGGCTGCAAAAGCAGGCGGCCTGGTCGGACCTTCCGGTGGTGCTGCTTTCCGGGAAACTCTCGAGCGGGCGTTCGGCGGCGAGCATCGACATGCTCGAGCGACTGGGCAATGTCCTGGTGCTCGAGCGGCCGTTGAATTCGGAAACCCTGCGCCGCGCGGTCGCCTCGGCGTTGCGCGCTCGCACTCGACAATATGACGCACGTCGACATCTTGCGGAATCGCAAGAGCATCTGATCGAACGGGCACAAGCTCAGGAAGCACTGGAAAAGCTCAACGCATCCCTCGAGAGCCGCATCGAGGAGCGCACGCAGGAACTCGCGTCGGCGAACAATCGCCTCATGAAAGAGATTCATGAGCGCGCCAAGGTGCAAGCAGTGCTCGTTCAGTCTCAGAAGATGGAAGCGCTCGGACAGTTGACGGGCGGCATCGCGCATGACTTCAATAATCTGCTCAACATCATCATGGCGAACGCTGAACTGCTCTCGCGCATCAGCGATGACGAGCGCGTCCGCAGGATGGCCGCGACGACGAAGCGCGCCACCGAACGAGGGGCGAAGCTCACCGCGCAGTTACTGACGTTTTCCCGCACGAGCAACCTCGACCTCAAGGCAATCAACGTTGCCCCATTGTTGGACGGAATGCGAGACATCATTTCGATCTCGCTTGGATCGCATATCGACTTGTCGACGACTTCGAGTTCCAGACACCTCTGGACGAAGGCCGATGCCAACCAGCTCGAGCTCGCGGTCCTGAACCTCGCGATCAACGCGCGCGACGCGATGCCCGGCGGCGGACGCCTCTCCATTCATGCCGACGAACGAACGTCGGACGATGCGGCGCTCCCTGCGGGACGTTATGTCGTGGTCAGCGTCAGCGATTCCGGCTCCGGTATCGAGCCGAACGTGCTCTCACGTGTCTTCGATCCATTCTTCACGACCAAGCCGATTGGAAAAGGAACGGGGCTTGGACTCAGTCAGGTCTATGGCATCGCTCGACAAGCGGGCGGCGAAGCGCGCATCGAGAGCGAGCCGGGCAAGGGAACGACGGTGCAGATCTGGCTTCCGGTCAGCGTGAGCGATATTGCGGAGTCGAGCGTCGAAGCCGCTTCGCCCGATGTCCCGCTCCTTGCACGTCACATTCTCGTCATCGAGGACGACGAAGAAGTGCGCGCGATGCTCGTCGAATGCCTGGAGGTGCTGGGCTATAAGGTCACGCACGCGCACGACGGCGCAAGCGGCTTGTCGCGCCTCGACACCGACAAGCCGGACTTGCTGATCGTCGACTATGCGATGCCGGGCTTGAACGGCGTGCAAGTCCTCATGCGTGTGCGCGATATCCGGCCCGACATTCCAGTGATCCTCGCCACCGGATACGCGGACGTCGATATCGCAAAGATCACGGCAACGCACTTTACCGCGCTGCGCAAACCTTTCCAGCTCGACGAACTCGCACGCACTGTCCGCGCGGCGCTCAAGGCCCATTGATCGATCTTGTCTGGGAACGAGCGACGGCGGCTCGTTGCGCTTCAGAAAAACAGCAAGGTGCGCAGTTCGATGCTGCGGCGCGGCCGCGCGTCGGGCGGCGAAGCCGGATCGTCGAAGGCGGTGTGCGCGGTGAGGCGCGCGAGGCCATCGCCCGCCGAGTCGTAGATCTTGATGAGCAGCGCCTCGTCGGGCGACATCCGCGGAAAGTAGTACCAGCGATGCCGCGGGTTGTGGACGAACGCATAGGTTTCGCCGGTCATCGTCGGATAGATGAAGTCCTGCGCGACGATGTCGCGCTCATCGATGCTGCGCGAGTCGCACAGTGCGAGCGGCGAAGACTCGACCACGTCGCCCACCGGCCGCCACAGATTGACGATCCCGAAGCGCCCTTGCAGCAGTCGCGCGGCTTCGTCGGCGGGAACATGATCGCGTACGCGGCGCGGTCCCGATACGAAGGTCTGATCGTTGTGGATCAGATGCACGGGCTCCCTGACACCGTTCGCGCGCGCGGCGCTGCCGTCGCGCAGCGTGTGATCGAAGATGACGACGCGCTTCGCGCCCGTCCACTGCTTCAGCAGACGCTCGGATTGCGAGTAGTAGACCGAACGAATGGCGGCATCGTCGGAGAAATCGGACAGTGCGCTTGGCTCGCGATGCAGCTCGAAACCGTTCCTGTCGAGCGACAGACCGCCCGGCGGCGGTCGCAGCCGCGCATTCGAGATCGTCACCGCATGCGTGCGATATTCGCCGGTGCGGCGCGGCACGCCGGGCGGCGGCTCGTAAGCGTAGGCAGTCGGCCTGACGCCCGTGGGCACGAGATAGTTGAGTGCGGCCTCGACTTCGACCGGTTGTTCGACCACCACATCGCTCATGGTTTCGCTCCGTGCAGGACCATTGCTTCAAAATCTAGGCCGCCGGGAACGGTTCCACAACGAAGCTTTTCTGCAATGCATTGCAGGTCGTCAATCGTGAGACGGCGTATCGACTGCCGCTCGCGCGACGAACGCGATGCAGCGATCACGCGGCATCGTCAGCCGGTCGTGGCGCAGGCACAACCGGCTTTCGCCCAAGCTCGCGCCGTACGCCGAGCCGAACGACGCAAGCCCGGGGATACGCTTTTCGAGCAACGCGCGGTCATCGGCCCAATGGCGGCATCGCCCGCATTCGGGCGCGCCCGCGCAAGACCGCGCGCTCATTGCCCGAGCGCCGACCAATACGGCGCGAAGAGATGCACCGACAGCAGATAGCCGATCACGACATTGACCGCGACGCCTGCCGTGAAAGCCGCGAGCGGCCGCGCGCCGGTTCCGGCGAGCGTCGAGAAGCGCGTCGTCAGTCCGATGCTCAGGAAGCAGAACGTGAAGGCCCAGGTGCGCAGCGCGACGATCGGCGCGACGAACGCGGGCGTCACGATGCTGCGATAGTCCGCCAGCGTGTAGTGCGATGCGATCCACGTGACGATCGCCGAAGCGACGACGAAGCCGATCACGAACTTCGGAAAGCGCGTCCAGATTTCGCGGGCGCTCGGTTTGGCCTGCACGCCGTCGGCGGCATCGCGCTCCCAGCGTGTAGTCGCGACGATCGCGAGCACGAACGCCCAGATGCCGATCCAGATATCGCGCCCGACGACCTTCATCAGCACGAAGGCCTGCAGCGACGCATCGGGCGCGCCGGCCACGACGCCCGGCGCATGCCGCGCGAAATCGCCGTAGGCCTGCGCAGCGGCGATGCCGGCGGCATCGGCGAATTCGGACGTGCCGATCCATGCGCCCGCGACGCCGGTCGGCAGACCGAGCGCGCGCGAAACGGCGGGCAGCGCGAACACCATCACGATCGCCCAGACGACGACCAGCGTGATCGCCACCGACGCCTGTTCGCGCCGCGCGCGCACCGCGCCGGCGATCGCGATGGCGGCCGACACGCCGCATACCGCGCCGCCGACGCCCAGCACCGCGGCAAAGCGCTTGTCGATGGCAAGCGCCCGCGCCGCGCCGTAGATCACGAAGAAGGTGACGAGCGACACGATGGTTGCCTGTCCGATCGCGACCGGTCCTGCCCAGACGATCAGCGTGAGCGGCAGCGTCGCGCCGAGCAGCACGATGCCGACCTTGATATAGAACTCGACGCGCAGCGCCGGTGCGAGCCAGGCGGGCAACGTGAAGAGGTTCGACACGAAGAGCCCGAGCGCCAGCGCGATCAGCGGCGGTTCGAGGTTGTAGGCGCTCGCCTCTACCCATGCGCCCGCCGCGAAGATGATCGTCGACACGACGAAGATGACGAGAAAGCCCGCGAGGAATCGCCCGACGTGCAGGCCGAGCGCGGCGATGGCAACCGAAAACACCGCCGCGAACGTGATGAAGAGCGCGACGTAGCCGCTCGCATGCTTGCCGAGATCGCCCGCGAGTTGCCCGATGCCCGACCATTTCGCCGGCGCGACGGCCAGCCATTTGATGCTGCTGCCCGAGGCGAACAGCGCATACGCGACGACGATCGCAAGCAAGCCGATGGCGACTGCCCACCAGTCTTCCGTGCCGAAAGGTTTGCGCGCTTCGCTCGACGGTGCGGCGTTTCCCGCGACGGCGTCGCCGGAAATCGATCTGTTGCTCATCGGTCTTCCCCTTTGCGCGGCGGATCAACGCTTCAGTATGAAATCGTCGGCTGCACAGCGGAAATGACTTTTTTGTCTTTCGATATAGCCACCGATAATGCGTGCGGGCCGGCGGCGGTTATCTGATCGTCGAGGCGCTCGTGGTCGTGCTGCGTCGCGCCGATCGCGTAGCCTGCGCTGACGCCGACCCCCGATGCGCCGTCGAGCGCCTTCGCGGGATTCTCGAACGAAGCCTTGCAGATCGAGTAGCTGCCCGAACGTTCGAGACAGCCGGGTCCGATGCTACTTGCGCCGTCTCGCGTGAAGGGTTTCGCGGCCGGCGTACACGGACATGAAAACGCCCACGAGCAAGGCCGCGACACCCAGCGACTGGTCGACCGTATCGGCGAACGAGGACACGCCGCGGTACCACAGTGCCACGCCGATCGCCGTCATGATCAAACCGAACACCAGTCCCCATTCGGGGCCGCTCGTCGACGACGTGACCCGGTGAGCCATCTTCATCTACTCCTCCCTTACGATGACAAACTCCGCTTCTTCACCGCGGGCCGTGACGCGCCGGTCGTGACGCGCCCCTTGCCCGGCGAAGCGGAAATTCAAACGCCAATAGCCCGGCAGCACGAAGCTGTCCGCGCCGGCCTTTGCATATTCCTGCAGCGCGCCGCCACTGTCTGTGCGTCGCCGACCAGAGGCCGCCCACGGCTTCGCAACAGTCCAGGTCCGAAAGCAGACTGAGAGATTCGGCCCGGCGTTGCGCGCGAACGCGGTGAAATCGGCTATCCACCGGAAGCACAAGCATATGAACGCGATGACGATAGCGTTATATCCATTGCTACGTTGGTCCGTATGCGCCTTCGCTCTACGATCTGAGGCTCCTTAGAAACGCCGGATTCCCGTCATGTCCAAACGTAGACCTATCGCTGCTCGCCGTGCTTTCCTGTCTCTTTCCGCGCGCGCCGCGGCGAGCGCCGCCGCATTTGCCGCGATGCCCGCATCCTTCGCGCAGCAGGGCGCGCAAGGAGAGCCGCGCGTGCTTCGCATCGGCAACCAGAAGGGTTATCTGAACCTGCTCAAGGGACGCGCCACGCTGGAAAAGCGGCTGGCGCCGCTCAACGTATCCGTGAGCTGGACGGAGTTTTCCGCCGGCCCCGTGCAACTGGAAGCGCTCAACGTCGGCTCGATCGATTTCGGCGATGTCGGCGAGGCGCCGCCGATCTTCGCGCAGGCGGCCGGTGCGCCGCTCGCGTATGTCGCGGCGACGCCCGCGCGACCGCAATCCGAAGCCGTGATCGTCCCCGCGCAATCGTCGATCAGAGCGGCGGCGGATCTGAAGGGCAAGCGCGTGGCGCTCAACAAGGGCAGCAACGTCCATTACTTTCTCGTGAAGCTGCTGCGCAAGCACGGTCTCCAGTATGGCGACGTCGAACTGGCCTTTCTCGCCCCCGCCGATGCGCGCGCCGCGTTCGAGCGCGGCTCCATCGATGCGTGGGTCATCTGGGACCCGTTCTTCGCCGCGGCGCAGAAGACGCTGAATGCGCGCATCGTGGCGGATGCGAGCGGCGTCGTCGGCAATCGCGCTTACTATTTTTCGTCGCAGCGTTATGTGGCGAAGAATCCCGATGTGATCCGCATCGTCATCGAGGAAATCAAGGCGGTCGATCAGTGGGGCAAGCAGCATCCGGACGAACTCGCGCGCGAGCTCGCGCGGCTTTGGGGCTTGCCGCAACCTGTCGTCGAACTCGCGGTGAGCCGGCAGGCGTTCGGCACGGAGGTCATTACGCGCGACATCATCGGCGAGCAGCAGCAGATCGCCGATACGTTCGTCGAGCTCGGCCTCATACCGAAGCACGTCGATGTGCTCAAGGCCGCACCGCCCGATCTCGCCTGAGCGCCGCGCGCCCTGTCACGCACCGGCGCGCGCGGACTTGCTGCGCTGATCGATCCATAGCCGGGCCCAGCGCGCCGCATATGCGATGGCGTGATCGGGCTCGAAGAAGTAGTCGAGCGCATCGAACGTAAACGATGCCCCGCTCGCCGCCGTGTGGCTCTCGATAATCAGGTTCGCCGCATACAGGCCGCTCGGCAACGCATGTGCGGACGGTGCCACGTCATATCCCTTGTATCGCATGAAGTTTTCCTGGAAAGCCGCCAGAGCGTGAAATCATCTCTGGCGCCCGATGCTAAAGCGCGATGCGCGCATCGCCAACGAATGCTTTGGCGAAAGCAAATCAGCGGCGGCATCGTTTGGTCATCACACCGCGCTTCGTGTCTTTTTTCGATGTAGCGGGGATGTTTTGGATAGCGAATTAATTCTTGACGAGGCGCGCAGATGATTGGCGAAGCTGTCTCGGACTACAGGCGAACCAGACGATTAGTTGCAAATCGAGCGAGGCAGGGAGCCGCGATTCGGAATCCCCGCAGGCGATGTCATCCAGTGTCCGCCCGGGCACAAGCACAAGCACAGGCACGGCGCGACGTCGACGACCGCGATGACGCTCGCTACGAGATTCGCGCGTGAGCGCCTTTTCCAAAGCGACTCAGCGTGGGACGTTCGCCTCACAGTCTTCCCAGTACCGCAGCGGGTCTCGATTGTGTGGATAGCGCGCGCTGAGCCAGTTCGACAGCCGGCTCCAGTCCGGATGATTCGTACCCGTTTGCGCCGACCAGACCGATGACCTCTCGAGGACCTGGCCAGTCTCGCGGTCGCGGACAAGCACGCTGCCTAATCCGCTCGTGCTGTTCGCTTGCGACTCCACCAGGTAGCGCGGCAATATCCTGAGCTCGGCATCCTTTGCCCAGCCGTAGACGGCGCGTACCACGTCGGACGAATCTCGCAACTCTGTCGGTCCTGTTCCCGGGCGCACGGCTTTCCATCCTTCAGGAAAATCGCCGACAACCTCGTTTTCGGTCACTCTCACCCACTTCACGCGCCACGCCTGCGCAAGCGCCTCGCGCATGCGGGACGCGGACGCGTAGCCACTCGGCAACTCGATCGTCACCGGAAGCGTGATGAGATTGTCTTTCCAAAGCTTGGTTTCGTCGTCGGCACGGCTCGCCGCCTTGACCGGCTCGTCACCGAATGGGTTTTCCGGTCGGCTCGCTGCTCTCGTGGTGCCGGCCGGCAGGCCCTCAAAAAGCCGCTCGGCATCCTGACGCGTAACTTTCGTCTTTCCTTTTTTCATCGCTTTCTCTGTAGTGGGTAGTCTCTGGACCATGGATTTGCTTTCCTTCAGGCACGTTTCGCTCTATAAGTGCCCAGAGTCTTATTCTGCGCTATGCGCGTGCACTCGGCGCGGTTGCCGGAAACGATGACCGTATGCCTGCTTCCACCCGGTATGTCGACATCTTGTGGTACCGACACGCGTAAGTATTTATCTTCGCCTTCGTGTTAAGGGTAAACGCGAGTACGATGATATCGAAGCGCACAATTACAAATCTTGATCAGCCGCACTAACCGCATCTGTTTTTCCCTGACTACCTTAATTTGCAGCGTTTGCCCCCGCCGGGAAATAGGCCATTTCGAGTTTCGCTGGCCGCCCGGTGACACGCCTGTATCCAATCCACGCTTGACACTTGCTTGTGTCATTTCTAAATAGAAGCGTCCAATGAAAAATTTCAACGTAGCAGCCGCAAGAAGCAATTTGAGCCATCCGCCCTTCGACAGCCAGTTACCCCCCAGATTAGGGTTATTCGTTTCGGCCGTTCCTAATGACGATTTCACCGAAGCATCGAATCTCGATTCGCACTCACCGAAATCAGGCAATAAAACCGAACGCGCGCTGCAACCGGGCCCGCAATGGCTCTCCGGCCGATTTTCCCACCCCACGGGCGTGCATGAATTCAAGGTCTACGTGCCATCGAGCTATGACGGCGCAGCCACATCGTTGATCGTCATGCTTCACGGCGCAGGCCAGGACGCCGACGACTTTGCGCTCGGCACCGAAATGAATCTCGCCGCTGAAAGCGGCGGTCATATCGTCGTGTATCCCGAGCAGGGAACCAGTGCCAATATGTTCCGATGCTGGAACTGGTTTCGGCCGGCGGATCAGCTCCGCGATTCCGGCGAAGCCTCCATCATCGCAGGCATCACGCGCGAGGTGATGGCATCTTACGAGATCGACCCGACGCGGGTTTTCATCGCCGGAATGTCGGCGGGTGCCGCGATGGCGGTCAATCTTGCGGTCACTCACCCCGATCTTTACGCGGCGGCTGGAATTCATTCCGGCCTGGCGTTCGGCGTCGCCGACGAAGCCTTTTCGGCGATGTCTGCAATGAGGATGGGCACCTGCGCGCCCCAGCTGAGCGCCGCGCGAGATGCGATAGGCGTGCGCCGCGCGGTGCCCCTTATCGTCTTTCATGGCGATCAGGACACTACGGTGCATCCGCAAAACGCCGAGGTCCTCATGCAGATGCATCGGAGCCTGATAGCCGGGACCGAGGACGCGCGCGCATCGGTTACGACCGAGCTTGGACAAGTGGAGCAAGGCTATCCCTATACCCGCAATACGTTTTGTCATGGCGGCGGCGAGGTTTTCGGCGAACAGTGGCTGATTCACGGGCTTGGGCACGCCTGGTCGGGCGGCGATTCCAACGCCACGCATACCGACGCCCGGGGACCGCACGCTGCGCGCGAGATGATGCGGTTCTTCGACGCCGTCGCCGACGCACGATATGCGGCTCAATCAGGTGGCGTGCTGGAAGATTAAATGGGTCGTTTATACCTGTTCCAAGTCATTCGGGGAATTATCGAAATGGGGCGGCGTAAAAAATACGAGCCGGGAATTTGATTCCGGGTTAACTGAAATAAGGCTTGACGCTCGAATTTAATGCTGTAGCATGAATTTCACTGTGCGGTGCAACAACAGATTTGCCGCGTTGCCTCGGATTCAAACCCTTTCTAAATTTCCACGGGATATTCCATGTTCATGATTTCTCCGCAACAAGTAGCAGCGTTTCAAAAAGCCAAATTCCAGGCCTGGATGAGCCTGACCGATAAATATATGGACGGTTTTCAAAAGCTGACGCAATTGAATGTGCAAACGGTCAGAACGCTCATTTCCGAAAACGAGGGTGCAGCTAATTTAACGCCTGAGAACGGGAACGACGTGAGCGAATGGCAATCGAATTTGCTCAAGCAGTTTCAGGAAAAATCGGCATCGTATAGTCGCCATTTTTATGCAATTGTCTCGGCGACCGGTGAGGATGTGGTGCGCGAGGCGCAAAGCCAGTTCGCTTCGTATGGCGGTCAAGTCAACGAGGTCTTAAAGACCGCGGTGGAAAACGCATCCGCGGCGTCCGAAAAGGCTGCTGCGGCTGTGGAGACAAACCTGAAGCAGGCGACCTCGGCATCGTTCGACGCCACAGCGAACGCGGCGGATTCACTCGCGAAGGAAACCCAATCGAATGTCTCGGCCGCGGGCAATGCCGTGAAGACCGGCGCCGATACCGCCATGCAGTCGGTGAACAAGCCGAATCAAAAGCATTGAATAGCTGGGTCTGCTCGTTTCAGCACGACCCATTGCAGCAACAAGGACCCGCTTTCGAGCGGGTTTTGTATGCCGAAGGCCGGTCGAGCACGCCCAGCGAACTTCGCGTGGCAGCCAGTCCAGCTCCTTGAAACTTCCCTCAGCTCGAACTCTTTCGAGCGCATCCGTCGCCGTAGCGTCCACGGGTAATTAGACCCATCGGCACTCATAGATTGAGTGGATATCGCTTAATTGCGCTCATCCGGGCAACGGAACGTGCGCATAAGGCCTCGCTCCATCCGCTTCGCCCCCTGGCCATAGCCGTTGCGCTACCAACCTCAGCACCACCTCCGAAAACTCAATGTTTTTCGGTTTCCTAACGATATGGATTCGAACATGCGCCTGCTCACTACACAAGACGGTCTTCCCCGCATCTCCTGGGGTGCCGTCATCGCCGGGGTCATCCTGTCCCTGATCGCTTACCTCGTTCTCACCGTGCTCGGAACGGCTATCGGAGCGTCGGTCCTGTCGCCGCTCACTCAGCCCGACCCCACGCGCGGCTTCGCGTTCGGTTCGGGCGCTTACATGATCGCGATGACGGTCATCGCTGTCTTCATCGGTTCGTACTTCGCCGGCCGTTGCGCGCCGGTGTTGGGCTGGCTTCACGGCCTCCTCGCCTGGGCGGTGATGATCATCGTGATGGCTTACGGTGCAACGTCGCTGGTCGGCAGCGCCGTCAACACCGCGGGCAATATTGCATCGACAGGCGCGACGGTGACCGCCGCCGCGAATCCGTCCGCCGCCAGTGGAACGATGATGGGTTCGCTCAAGGCTCAGGTTCAGGGCGCGGTGGCCTCGGCGACCGCCATGGCCTCCAGTCCTCAGGCTGAAGCCGATACGCGCCAGGCGGCCGACACGGCAGCGCGCGGCGTTGCCCGTGCCTCATGGTTCTCTTTCGCGGCACTCGTGGTCGGCGCGATCATCGCCCTTGTTTCGGGTGGCGCGGGCTTTCGTCATCAGCCGCGGTTCGAGGACGCCGGCGGTGCTGCCTACGAGGACGATAACGTCCGCTCGACTGACCGCACCGCACCGCGCAGCCGTCCTGCGCACTGAGCGACGCGCCTCGCGAACCGGAGCACGGACATGAGCAGTGACGCTGAACCTATGCGGGAACTCGCTAGCGACTCGGCTACGCTGACTGCTAGCGAGGAACGGCTAGCCCTTTCGGCCCACGAACAGGAAACCGGCGCGGTTCGCGTTCGCACCATCACCCATACCGAACTGCGTGAGCTTCCCGTTCTGCTGCACAGCACCGCCGTGCAGATGGAACGTGTTGCAGTCAATAAATTCGTCGATGCCGAGTTCGCTCCGCGCAAAGAGGGCGACACCTTGATCGTGCCCGTCTTCGAGTATGTGCCGGTGACCGAACTCCGGCTGATGCTCAGAGAAGAGCTGCGTATTACGACGGTCGTCTCCACCACGTCCGACGTCCACGTCGCCGAGGTGCAGCATCAGGAAGTCGTCGTAGAAAGACGAGTCGGATCAGCTGGAGACTGGATCGCGGACCCCGCGATACCGTCCTCAGGCGTGGGCGAGTCCGCTTCAAATCCCGCTGTATAGATTTCAATTTCTGGCCGGCCGTCAGGCTGCCAACATATATTCGGAGCTACATATGACTCAGGCAATCGTAGGTGTATTCGACTCGTTTCAGGATGCTGAGACCGCTGTCTCGCGCCTAGTCCAAGGCGGTCTCGACCGCGCCGACATGGAGGTGCACGCCACCGGGCAAGCAAACGTGCCCGGCGAGCGCACGGTGGTCGATACGCGCTCGTCGACCGCGACGACGGACGAAGTCGGCGTATTCGGCAAGATCGAACATTTCTTCAGCAATATGTTCGGCGCAGACGATCGGCCGGACGAGGTGGGCGACTATCAGGAAGCCGTCCGACGCGGCGGCGCATTGCTCACCGTCACGGTGGTCGATGAAGCGCACGTCGGACTGGTGCGCTCGACTCTGCATGAAGCGGGCGCCGTAGATATCGATGAACGCGTAGCGCAATGGAAGAGCAATGGCTATGCAGGCTTCGACTCCACCGCCAAGGCTTACACGCCGGATGAAGTTGCCGCGGATCGCAAAGCGTTCGCGGTGACGCGTGAATCGCTCGACGTGGGCAAGCGCGAAGTGGAGACCGGTGGCGTGCGCGTCTACTCCCGTGCCACGGAAACGCCTGTTTCCGAGACCGTGAATCTGCGCGAAGCCCACGCGACGATCGAGCGCCGGCCGGTGGATCGCGTCGCCACGGCCGCCGATCTGAAGGAAGGTTCGGTGGAAATTCGCGAGACGGCTGAGCATGCAGTGGTGGCCAAGACCGCACACGTCATCGAAGAGGTCGTCGTAGGCCGCGAGGCAACCGAACGCACGGAAACCATCAACGAAACCTTGCGCGGCACGGACGTCGAAGTCCAGCATGTCGGCGCCGGCACGGCCGGTCTCAAGACGGCGGAGCAAGAACGTCCGCCCGGCACGCAAAGCGCGGACGATGCGATCGTAAAGACGCCGACGAAATCCGTGTAAGTGAAAACCGGGGCGATTGCCGGGCGTCTCTGAATGGCGCTCGCCCTGGCTCTTGTGAGGGACATTCCATGAAAAATCCCTGGACGAAAAAGAATCCGTTCATGAGCATGTGGTTGAGCGGTGCGAACACGGTGATCGGCTCGGCGCGCGGTCGTGCGAATGCCGCAGCGAAACGCGGCGTGGTCGATTTCTGGACCGCGGCGCTCACACCTGCCAAAGCAAAAAAGCGCAAAGCAAAGCGTTAGCCCACTTGCGGTGCCGCCTCTCAACGCGAGATGCAGGCACCCGTCTTATCGACACCCGATAACTGAAACTAACCACGCCAAAGCGATTTTCGCTTTGAGAACTGAGCGCCTTCATCAGAAGGCGTGCCGCGTCAATTCTGGCGCGGGACTGCTCGGCGAAATATCGTCATTGGCGAGAGCGTCCGATAAATACGGGACGTCTCGTGCACATGGCGAAGACTCTTCTTCAAAGGAAAACGTCGTGTTCATTCACAACAAGCGCCTCCAATACACCGTGCGCGTCGCAGCGCCCAATCCCGGTCTCGCTAACCTGTTGCTCGAACAGTTCGGGGGACCGCAAGGCGAACTCGCCGCTGCATGCCGATACTTCACGCAGGCCGTGGGCGAGGACGATCCGGGTCGCAAGGATCTGCTGTTCGATATCGCGACCGAAGAACTGAGCCATCTGGAAATCATCGGCTCGATTATCGCGATGCTGAATAAGGGTGCGAAAGGCCAGCTAGCCGAGGCGGTCGAGAGCGAGGCAGAACTCTATCGCTCGATGACAGGCGGCGGCAACGATTCGCACACCACATCCCTGCTTTATGGCGGCGGACCTGCCTTGATCAACTCGGCCGGCACGCCGTGGACGGCCGCGTACGTCGATACGATCGGCGAACCCACTGCCGACCTGCGTTCCAACATCGCGGCCGAAGCGCGCGCGAAGATCGTTTATGAGCGGCTCATCAACGTGACGGACGATTCGGGCATTCGCGACACGCTCGGCTTTTTGATGACGCGAGAGATCGCGCATCAGAAATCATTCGAAAAAGCCCTTCATTCGATACAGCCGAACTTTCCGCAAGGCAAGCTTCCCGGCTTCCCGGAATTCGCGGGCGTCTACTACAAGATGTCGCAGGGCGACGCGGCAGTCACGCGTGGCCCGTGGAACGACGGACCGGAGTGGACGTTTGTCGGCGATCCCCAACCCGCAGTGGATGGCGGCGATGGATTGGCGACGGTAACGGTGACGCCGGCGGATGTCGAAACGCTGCAAGCCATGGCTGCACGCACGGCGTCCGATCCCAGCAGCGACCCGGTCACGGGTGCTGAACTCGGAGCAGGCCAAGCTGCGTGATCGGGTTGGTGTAACAGCAATGCAAAAGCGGCCCGAGGATGGGCCGCTTTTTTTGCATTGGCTGTCAGGCCTTGCCATCGACTGGCGGAAAGTGCCTGATCGACTTGTCAAGATGAAAGTCGAGCGTTCGCAGAAGCGCTTCGAACTGAACAGGCTTTGTGAAGTGATAGTTGAATCCCGCTTGAATAGAGGCCAATCGATCCGCAAGAGAGTCCAAAGCCGTCAGCGCGATCAGCAAGGGGGGCGCTTTTGAAGCCACGGTCCGAACGTTCCGTGCGACCGTGCGCCCGTCCATGACCGGCATTTCTATATCGAGCAACGCGATATCGGGCTGCCAACTCAGGATGACTGTCAGTGCGGAATATCCATCGATCGCGGTGCGAACTTCGAATCCCTCGAGCACCAGTGCGTCTGCGCAAGCCTGAAGCGTCACGCTATCGTCGTCGGCCAGGAGTAGCCGGGCTCCTGTGTGTGTGCGCATTGTCTTCTCCAGGATGTCAGGAACATCACGCGCACTTGGCATTCCCGATCGGACGAGACTGCCGAATGAACCAAACCGCAGCGTCCCACTACGTTCTGACTGGTTTGGAAGCCTTCAAACGGGGCCGCGGAGCGGGCGCGAGCGAACCCCGCGCCCGACCGCCTTCTCGTAATCGTTATTTCCCGACCTCTGCTTCCGAAAGCTCTTGTTTGGCCAGCATTGTCAGCTTGGTGTCGGTGGCCTTTTCTTCTTCGAGCGTCTCCAGCAGCAGATTCATCCCCTGCTCGTAGCCCAGTTTCTTCGCGAGGGTCGCGAGCGTCCCGTACGTCGCGATCTCGTAGTGCTCGACTTTCTGCGCTGCTGCGATCAACGCGGCATCGAGAATCGGCCCCTTTTCGATCTCTTCGATCTGTTCTTGTCCTTCTTCGACGAGGCCTTCCATCGCGACGCACTTCACGCGCTTGAGTTTGATGTCGCAAGCCTCGACGACCTGGTCGATTCGCTCGACCTGACCTTGCGTTTCTTCAAGATGCGTCGTGAAAGCGGCGGCAAGTTCGGGATGGGTTGCGGCGCGCGCCAGCTTAGGCAGCGCCTTGGTCAATTGCTTTTCGGCGCTGTACACGTCGGAAAGGGCGTGGATGAACAGATCATTCAAGGTCTTGGCAGCCATGGGATTCTCCTGGAATAGGCGGATGTGCGGTGCACCCTGTCTCACCGCAATCGCCATGCCGTCGGATACCCAATGCCAACATTCACTACCGTCGCGCCGGGTATCGACATTCGATCCCGGCTGCGGTGTCAGTGCCCCGTGCGCTCAATGACCGCGCGGATGAGCAAGGAAGAAGCGCATCATTTCCGCGCTGGCGTCCGGCCCGGACGGATCGGTATAAGAACCGCGCGGGCTGCCGCCCGACCATGCGTGCGGTGCGCCATGGATGGTCCAAAGCTCCGCAGGCACGCCGTCTGACGACTTCAGATGGGCGACCGTATGCTTGCGCGCGCTTGCCGCCCCGGCTGACGGCTGGCTGGCCGCGGAGGCGTTCACGCTGAATCCGCGAACGAGGTCCCGACCGTTGGCCGGATGCACGGTCGTATCCGCATCGCCGTGAAACACGATGAGCGGGCACTTGGGCGCGTCCGCCGCGCGCGACTGTGCGCGGCCTTTGCCGCCACGCATCGCGGCGAGCGCGGACGGCAAATCGTGCGCGCTCGCGACAGGAAGACCCGAATGCACGCCTGCCGCAGCGTATAGATCGGGATAGCGTTGCGCCATGATTGCCGCCATCGCCCCGCCTGCCGACAAGCCGGCGATATACACGCGCTTCGAATCCACGTTGTGGCTTGCCATCACCTCGCGCGTGATGCCAGCGATCAGCGAAGGCTCGCCGCTCTCGCGGTTTTGATCGGCGGGCTTGAACCAGTTCCAGCATTTCGACGGATTCGCGCCCTGCGGTTGAATCGGATAGACGACGATGCAATCGTGTCGCTCGGCCAGCGCGTTCATCTGCGTGCCGGCGGCGAAGTCGTCTGCATCCTGTGTGCAGCCGTGCAGCATGACGATGAGCGGCAGCGGCTCATTGCGATAACCGCTCGGCACGTAGAGCTTGTAATTGCGCTGGCCTGCGGCGCCGGAGTAGCTGCGCGTGCTGAAATGCCCGCGATCTTCGACTTCGGGCTTGCTTGTGTGCGGCCTGGCACGGCCGAACTTTTGCAGGATGTCGGCGATGTGCGACGCCCTTGATTCTTCCTTCGCATCCCGCGCTGCGGGTGCTGCTGGTGCTGCGGACGCAGCCGGTGCTTCGGGCGCCGCGCTTGCCGGCGCGCCGCGCAAGGCGCGCTGAATCACCTCCGTCGCTGCGACGGGATCGCTCTCGCGAAAGTGCGCAAACGCTGCCTTCATCGAGTCCAGAAAACCTTCATTGAGTTTCATCTTATTTACCGTGTGTATGTTGTTCGATGCGGGCATTAGCGGATTCGATCCGCCAGCGCGGCCTTGACAGCCGCCGATGCATGCAATGCACCGCGCACCAGAATCGAGTCGATCGTTGCGAGGGCGAGTTCGGGCGATACGTCGTTGGCGATGCTGGCCAATCCGAGAACCTGGATATTGAGCCGCTCGTTCGCCGCGCGCACCGCTTCGAGATCCCGCCGGGAGAAGTACTGGAGGCCCAGCACCAGTTCGCGTCGCGTCACCGTTTCCTTGACGACCAGCGCGTGAACCGATAACTGGTTACGGATCGCCGTTCGGATCAGATCCGTCCGGTTCGAATAAAAGCCTTCTTCCACGAGCAGGTCGATCTGACCCAGGTCGACAGGACCTAGGTTGATCGTAATTTTTTCCGTTTCGCCGCCTCGGGAGCGTCCGGCGTCAAAACCTTCCTGTTTCGCCATATCCGTGATTTCCTTCCTGTTGCCATCCATATGGATGGTTATAGGCTGGTTAACGGGTGCGGTCAACTGTTATTTGCTCGTGCCTTCGGGCTCACCGTCACGCGCGGGCGCGCGACTGCGCCCAATCCGCCTCGCGCGCCAACGCGATGAATGCCGCCAGATAGTCGATAGACCGATCGGCCTCGCGCACGCCGAGGTAGATCTTTTTCGCGATGCCCTTCTTGCCGAGCTTGACCGGCGTGATCGGCATGCGGTCCGCATATTCTTCGGCGAGCCAGCGGGGCAACGCCGCCACGCCCCGCCCGCTTGCCACCATCTGCATCATGATGTCCGTGGTTTCGATCACCTTGTGACGTCTCGGCACCACATTTGCCGGCGTCAGAAACCGCGTGTAGATGTCCAGCCGATCCGTTTCGACCGGATAGGTGATGAGCACGTCGGACGCAAGCTGCTCAGGCATGACATAGTCCGCGCAAGCCAGCGCATGGTTTTCGGCCACGACCAGCACCTGCTCATAATCGAATACGGGTGAGAATTTCAATCCGTCCTTCCTGAGCGGGTCGGGCGTGACGAGCACGTCGATGTCGAAGGCGAAAAGCGCGCCGATGCCGCCGAACTGAAACCGCTGCTTCACGTCCACATCGACATCGGGCCAGCGGGCGAGATAAGGCGACACGACCTTCAGCAGCCACTGATAACACGGATGACATTCCATCCCGATGCGCAACGTGCCGCGCTCGCCCTGCGCATACTGCTTCATGCGCACTTCGGCCTGCTCGAACTGCGGCAACATGCGGTTGGCAAGGCCCAGCAGATAATGCCCCGCCTGCGTGAGCCGCATGCTGCGGCCCTCGCGCGTCCAGACCGGCGTGCCCAGTTGCTGCTCCAGCTTCTTGACCGTGTGACTCAAAGCGGACTGCGTGAGATTCAGCACGTCGGCTGCGGCGGTCAGCGAGCCCTGCTTTTCGACTTCCCGCACGACCATCAGATGGCTGCGTTCCAGCATCGCCGCTCCATGAAGAAAGTTAATCGAAGTATGAAAACAATCCATTTTTATTCATACGTCAAAAATTCTATCATCGGCAACGATCTATTCTTTACGGACGACATCGCACGATGGTCACGACACATAACCTGGGATTCCCGCGCATTGGCGCGAAGCGTGAACTGAAGTTCGCACTCGAAAAGTACTGGAAAGGCGAATCGTCGCGGGATGCGCTGAAGGCCGAAGGCGCCGGGCTCCGCGCGCGCCACTGGAAGGACCAGGCGCATCTGAACCATGTGCCCGTCGGCGACTTTGCGTTCTATGACCAGGTGCTCGATATGAGCTTCACGCTCGGCAACCTGCCGGCGCGCGTGCGTGGTTTTCACGGCGATGCGCTGGACAACGCGTTCCGCGTCGCGCGCGGCCGGTCGGCGCAGGACGCGCAAGACCACGCCGCATGTTGCGGCGGCGTCGCGGCTGGCGAGATGACCAAGTGGTTCGACACGAACTATCACTACATCGTGCCGGAGTTCGAAGCGGACACGCAGTTCCGGCTCGACGCGTCGCGCCTCATCGAACAACTCGGCGAAGCGCGCGCTCAGGGCGTGAATCCGAAGCCCGTCATCATCGGCCCGGTGACGTATCTGTGGCTCGGCAAGGCGAAGGATGACAGCGACAAGCTCGCGCTGCTGCCGCGCATTCTGCCGGTATATGCCGCGCTGCTCGATCACTTCGCGGCGCAAGGCGTCGACTGGGTGCAGATCGACGAACCGGCGCTCGTCACCGAACTGGATGCGAAATGGCGCGATGCGTTCGTCACCGCCTACGATGCGCTGTCGGCGCGACGTGTGCGCCTGTTGCTCGCAACGTACTTCGGGCAATTGCAGGACAACCTCCCGCTCGCATGCAAGCTGCCGGTCGACGGCCTGCATATCGATGCGATCAACGCGCGTGATGAGATCGATGAAGTCGTGAGGCACCTGCCCGAGACCGCGATCGTGTCCATTGGCGCGATCAACGGCCGCAACATCTGGAAGAGCGACCTCGATGCGACGCTCGATTGGCTGGAGCCTTTGCATCGGCAACTCGGTGAACGCCTCTGGATCGCGCCGTCGTGCTCCCTGCTGCATGTGCCGGTCGATCTGAACAGCGAAGTCACGCTCGACGCCGACATCAGATCATGGCTCGCCTTCGCGCTGCAAAAGCTCGATGAGTTGAACGTGCTGGCCCGCGCGCTGAACCACGGCCGCGGCTCGGTCGCCGATGCGCTCGCGGCGAACGCCGCCGCGATCGAGCGCCGTCGAAAGTCGCCGCGCGTGAATAATCCCGCGGTCAAGGCCGCGATCGCGAAGATCGACGCAGCCCTCGGCAAGCGTCAGAGCGCCTACGAGCAGCGCGCGAAGAAGCAGGCAGCCATCCTCGGCCTGCCCGCCTTTCCCACGACGACCATCGGCTCGTTTCCGCAGACGGGCGAGATCCGCCGCGCGCGCAGCCGGTTCAAGGCGGGAGCACTCGATCACGCCGGCTACCAGGCCGCGATGGAGCGTGAGATCACGCGCGCCGTGAAGGAACAGGAAGCGCTCGGTCTCGATGTGCTCGTGCACGGCGAAGCCGAACGCAACGACATGGTCGAATACTTCGGCGAGCAGCTCGATGGCTACGCGTTCAGCCAGTTCGGCTGGGTGCAATCGTATGGCTCGCGCTGCGTGAAGCCGCCGATTCTCTTCGGCGACATCAGCCGACCGAAGGCGATGACCGTCGAGTGGATCGGGTACGCCGCATCGCAGACGAACAAGCCGATGAAGGGCATGCTCACCGGTCCGGTGACGATCCTCAACTGGTCCTTCGTGCGCGACGATCAACCGCGCTCGGTGTCGTGTCAGCAACTCGCGCTCGCGATTCGCGAGGAGGTGCTCGATCTCGAGAAGGCTGGCGTGCGCGTCATCCAGATCGACGAGGCCGCGCTGCGCGAAGGCCTGCCGCTGCGCCGCTCGCAGTGGAACGAGTACTTGCGCTGGGCGGTCGAGTCGTTTCGTATCACGGCCAACGGCGTGCGCGACGAGACGCAGATCCACACGCACATGTGCTATTCGGAGTTCAACGACATCATCGCGTCGATCGCGGAGATGGATGCCGATGTCATCACCATCGAAACATCGCGCTCCGACATGGAACTGCTCGACGCGTTCAATGACTTCGAATATCCGAACCAGATCGGGCCGGGCGTGTACGACATTCATTCGCCGAACATCCCGAGCGAGACGCACATCGTCGATCTGATGAAGAAGGCGGCGGAGCGCATCCCCGCCGAGCGCTTGTGGGTGAATCCCGATTGCGGCCTGAAGACGCGTCAGTGGGATGAAGTCATTCCCGCGCAGAAGAACATGGTCGCGGCCGCACGAAGCCTGCGGCAGGGCGCCTGATCGTCCGACGCGGATCGAACTTCACTGCTGTTTTCGTTCAGTTTTTCGGCTGCGTTCGTCGCTTGAGGAGATACGTGTCCATGATCCAGCCGTTGCGTGCGCGTGCCTCGGCGCGCACGCGTTCGATGTCGTCCATCACTTCGCGCAGCCGGCCCGCTATGAGAATCTCGTCATCGGTGCCCACGTAGGCGCCCCAGAATATATCGAGATCCTCATCCGCGACCTGTCGAAACGCATTCTGCGCGTCGAGCATCACGACGACGCTATCGACATTCTTAGGAAAACCTTCGGCGATGCCTCTGCCGTTCGTGATCTCGACTGCGCGCCCGATCGTGTTGAGCGCGACACGATGTTTCGCCGCGAGCGCCTGAACGCTGCTGATGCCCGGAATGACCTCATACTCGAACCGATGCCGTCCGCTGCCGGCGATGGCTTCGACGATGCGCATCGTGCTGTCGTAGAGCGACGGGTCGCCCCAGACGAGAAATGCGCCGCATTCGCCGTCACGCAGTTCTTCCTCGATCAGGCGCTCGAACACGATCTGCTTCTCGTGATTCAGCGTTTCGACTGCATCGACATAGCTCGCGACGTCCCGCTGACGCTCGGGGCTCGTTGCCTCGACGATGCGATAGCCCCGCTCCTTGACGTATCGCTCGATGATTTCCTTGCGCACCTGGACGAGCTTCGCCTTCGATACGCCCTTGTCCATCACGAAGAACACGTCGGCCCGGTTCATCGCATTGATCGCCTGAACGGTGACGTATTCCGGATCGCCTGCGCCAATTCCGATGATGAGGATTTTCTTCACTGATTGCTCCAGGTTGCCGTGTATCCGCAAGAACTCCAACGGTACTCATGTGATGCGAGGCGCGTCAATCTCCTCGTCCCGAAAAGAAGAACGGCGCCGCAGGCTTCAGCCCGCGGCGCCGTTGCGTGGCGCTACGACAAGAACACTTACACGTTCACGGTGTCGGCCACTTCCTTGAAGTCCTCGATCTGATCGAAGTTCATGTACTTGTAGATCTTGTCGCCGTCCGCGCTGAGCACGCCCATGTCGGCCATGTACTCGTCCCTGGTCGGGATCTTGCCTAGGCGCGAGCAGATCGCCGCAAGTTCCGCCGAGCCGAGGTACACGTTCGTGTTCTTGCCCAGACGATTCGGGAAGTTACGGGTGGAGGTCGACATGACCGTCGCGCCTTCGCGCACCTGTGCCTGGTTGCCCATGCACAGCGAGCAGCCCGGCATTTCGGTACGCGCACCGGCGGTGCCGAAAACACCGTAGTGGCCTTCCTCGGTCAATTGCTTCTGGTCCATCTTGGTCGGCGGAGCCACCCACAGCTTGACCGGGATGTCGCGCTTGCCTTCCAGCAGCTTCGACGCGGCGCGGAAGTGACCGATGTTCGTCATGCACGAACCGATGAACACTTCGTCGATCTTGGCGCCGGCGACTTCCGACAGCGTCTTCACGTCGTCCGGATCGTTCGGGCAGGCCACGATCGGCTCGTGGATGTCGGCCAGATCGATCTCGATGACGGCTGCATACTCGGCGTCGGCATCCGGCGAAAGCAGTTGCGGATCGGCCAGCCACTGCTCCATTGCGGTGATGCGGCGCTGCAGGCTGCGCGGGTCCTGGTAGCCCTGGGCGATCATCCACTTCAGCAGCGTGACGTTGCTGTTGAGATATTCGATGATCGGTTCCTTGTTCAGGTGCACCGTGCAACCGGCGGCCGAACGCTCGGCGGACGCATCCGACAATTCGAACGCTTGTTCGACCTTCAGCTCGGGCAGACCTTCGATTTCGAGGATGCGGCCCGAGAAGATGTTCTTCTTGCCCTGCTTCGCAACCGTCAACATGCCTTGCTTGATGGCGTACAGCGGAATGGCGTTGACGAGGTCGCGCAGGGTCACGCCCGGCTGCATCTTGCCCTTGAAGCGGACGAGCACCGATTCAGGCATATCGAGCGGCATCGTGCCGGTGGCCGCCGCAAAGGCGACCAGGCCCGAACCGGCGGGGAAGCTGATGCCGATCGGAAAGCGGGTGTGGGAGTCGCCGCCCGTGCCCACGGTGTCGGGCAGCAGCATGCGGTTCAGCCACGAGTGGATCACGCCGTCGCCCGGACGCAGCGCGATGCCGCCACGGGTGCTGATGAAGTTCGGCAGCGTCTGGTGCGTCTTCACGTCCACCGGCTTCGGATAGGCGGCGGTGTGGCAGAAGGACTGCATGACGAGGTCGGCCGAAAAGCCCAGGCACGCCAGATCCTTGAGTTCGTCGCGCGTCATGGGGCCCGTGGTGTCCTGCGAGCCGACCGAGGTCATCTTCGGTTCGCAGTACGTGCCCGGCCGGACGCCCTGGCCTTCCGGCAGGCCGCAGGCGCGGCCGACCATCTTCTGGGCGAGCGAGAAGCCCCGGCCGCTGTCGGCGGGCTGCTGCGGCAGGCGGAACAGGGTCGATGCGGGCAGACCCAGCGCTTCTCGTGCCTTGGCCGTCAGTCCGCGACCGATGATCAGAGGAATGCGGCCGCCGGCGCGCACTTCGTCGAACAGGACTTCGGACTTGACCTGAAACTCCGCGATCACTTCGCCGTTCTTGAGCGCCTTGCCTTCGTACGGGCGCAGTTCGACCACGTCGCCCATTTCCATCTTCGACACGTCGAGCTCGATCGGCAGGGCGCCGGCGTCTTCCATCGTGTTGTAGAAGATCGGGGCGATCTTGCCGCCCAGACACACGCCGCCAAAGCGCTTGTTGGGGACGAAGGGAATGTCTTCACCGGTGAACCACAGCACCGAGTTGGTGGCCGACTTGCGCGAGGAGCCGGTACCCACCACGTCGCCCACGTATGCGACCAGATGGCCCTTTTCCTTCAGTGACTCGATGAACTTGACCGGGCCACGCTTGCCGTCTTCTTCCGGGGTGATGCCGGGACGGGCGTTCTTCAGCATGGCCAGCGCGTGCATCGGAATGTCCGGGCGGGTGGTCGCATCCGGGGCCGGCGACAGGTCGTCGGTGTTGGTTTCGCCCGTCACCTTGAAGACGGTGATGGTCAGGCTTTGCGGCACTTCCGGGCGGCTGGTGAACCACTCGGCGTCGGCCCAGCTTCGAATCACGGCGCGGGCGTTGGCGTTGCCCTTGTCGGCCAGTTCCTTGACGTCATGGAACTGATCGAACATCAGCAGGGTGTTCTTCAGCGCATCGGCGGCCACGACGCCCACTTCGGCATCGGACAGCAATTCGATCAGCGGCTGGATGTTGTAGCCGCCCAGCATCGTGCCGAGCAGCTCGGTGGCGCGGGCGCGCGAGATCAGCGCGCAGGCCGTTTGACCCTTGGCCACGGCGGCCAGGAAGCCCGCCTTCACACGGGCGGCTTCGTCCACGCCGGCGGGCACACGGTGGGTAATCAGATCGACCAGGATCTGCTCTTCGCCGGCGGGCGGGTTCGTCAGCAATTCGACCAGTTCGGCGGTTTGCTGGGCGGTCAGCGGCAGAGGAGGAATGCCGAGCGCTGCGCGTGCGGCTACGTGAGCACGAAAATTTTCAAGCATGGGGGACCGTTGTATTGCGTTTCAGGGAAAGGCTTTCCAGACACACCGAGGCTGTTCCGGGCACCGCGTTCATCGCCATTCTAATTTAAGGTCGCGGACAACGTCAAACGTCTTATGTCTTATGTCTTATATAAGAGTTGCCAAGCGGCTTTGAACGGCAGTTGATTTTGTGCAAAAAATCGCCTTGCCCCCTTGAAATTTCCGCTCCCGAAACTATCTTGAATTTCGCTCGGACAGTCGCGCCGGCAGTCCGGCGCGCTGCGTGTTTCGATTTGTTTGCCTGCAGCACGGCAGACGGACTGGAGCGCGTAAGCCAGTTCGTTTCCTGCTGCTTGAAAGGAGGAAATGACCATGAGCGATCTCTTCTTCGGGACCGACCTTTTCAGTGAGTTCGACCGTCTGCAACGCCAGATGGCGAACGCCTTCGGCGGTTTCCCTTCCAGCATCCGTTCGGGGCGCTCCGGCGCCTTTCCGCAGGTCAACATCGGTTCGACCGACGATTCCATCGAGATCGTCGCGTTCGCGCCGGGTGTCGATCCGAAAAGCTTCGATGTATCCATCGACAAAGGGCTGCTGAACATCAGCGGCGAGCGCGGGACTGCGCGACCGGAAGCAGCCGGCGACGACACGCGAACGTATGCGCAGGAACGGTTCGCCGGTGCCTTTCGGCGCGTCATTGAACTGCCGGACCATGCGGACCCCGACAAGGTCGCGGCACAGTACATCAATGGCTGTCTGATTGTGAGCATCGGCAAGCGAGAGATGTCGAAGCCGCGGGCCATCACTGTTCAATGAAACTTGTCGCAGGATTGAGGACTGACATCATGAACGACACGACCGAACTTACCCGGAAAGACGAAACGGCGATGACCCGGCGCGAAGACGACTCGTCGCCACGCCGGATCACGCTGACGCCGCCCGTGGACATCTTCGAGGATAGCCAGGGCGTAACCCTGTGGGCCGATCTGCCCGGCGTTACAAAAGACCGGCTCGACGTGAAGGTCCACGATGGCAACCTGTTCATCGAGGCCGAGGCGGCGGTATCCACGCCCGCGGGTCTGCGCCTGCAACACGCCGAGGTTCGCCAGCCTCACTTTGCGCGGGCGTTCTCTCTTGGCGGCGACCTGGATGCATCGAAAATCGATGCAAGCCTGAAGGACGGCGTGCTGAAGCTGACGATCCCGCGACGGGATGAAGCTCGTCCGCGCCGGATCGAGGTACGGACGGACTGAAGGCGAAAGCAGGGGGTAGCGGCAAGGGGATCATCGGTGGCGGCGCGTCAGCCGCCACCCTCCGATTCGGCTCGCTTGCCGTGCATCCTGAAGGAGGAAACGATGAACACCGATCCAAAAAAGTGGAATCCATTCAAGTTTCTTCGCGGGGCGGTGCACAAGTCCGAGGCGCAGAGCCCGGAAAGCCCGCCGGAAAACGAACAGTGGCGTGCCTCGTGGCCTGACCTTCCGCGGCTGTTCTCCCGCGAGCCGTGGCGGGCAGTGGAGGAGTTCCTTCATGACCCGTTCGCAGGTCGTGGCGCGTTCGAGCGATGGTTTGGCGACTTCAGTTCGTCGCGCTTCCAGCCGCGCATCGACGTGGTCGACGAAGGGAAAGTGCTGCGCGTCACCGCTGAACTGCCAGGGATGGAACGCGATGACGTCACTGTGAGCGTCGAGGACGGAGCGATCGTACTGCGCGGTGAGAAACGGCAGGACGTTCGCAGCGAGGAGGACGGCTGCTATCGGCTCGAACGAGCCTATGGACGCTTTATGCGCACGATCCCGATGCCGGAAGACGCCGACCCTGACCACGCTCTGGCCAAATTCGATAACGGTGTGCTGACGCTGACCGTGCCGAAAACGGAGCCGGCACGATCCGCGAGTCGGACTATTGATATTGGATGAGCGGAACGCGCGAAGTGGCGGGATGACGACCGATGTCGAGTGCGTCCGGGCCGTTAGCTCAGATGGTAGAGCAGCGGACTTTTAATCCGTTGGTCACTGGTTCGAATCCAGTACGGCCCACTCGGATCGGGTTTCGCTGTTTGCGTCGTCCTTCCGCGGCGATGCACCCGTGATCCCGCTCGATGCCGACCACGACCATGCGTGAAACCTGCCGTCGATTCCTTCGCATGAGCCGCGCCGGGTACGCATGATGCTTCTCTGCCTTCAAATGAGGGCTCATCGCTTCTCACCCGCCGTCTGACCAGGAGCGCACCATGAAGGCTTCCAACCGCATCAAAATATCGCTGATCATCGCATTGACGGCGTGCAGTTGTCTCACGGCGGGCTGCAACCGCAACCGCACGACCGTCACCACGGGCAACGCGGCCAGCGACACCGCGGCGGCTGCGCCAGCGTCGGGTGCATCCGGTCCGGCTGCGGCGAGCTTCCCTGCTACGGCCGCCAGCGACACGCCCTCGGGCGCCAGCCAGTAGCGCCTAGACACTGGGCCACGTCTAGCGATTGCTGATCAACGGACAGATCTCCAGCGCGCCAAGAGGCATCAACGAAAACCCGCCACAAGCGACGCACAAACGACCATGCGGCATGGACGCCCAACGCGCCACCGGAACAGCGGTCTCATCCGTCGAGGGGGAGGCTATGCCCGCTGCCGCAGCAACGCCGCGAGCGCGAAGCCCGCACCGAGCGCGACATAAGTCAGCCCCAGCGAGCCCTTCGACAGGTGGCTCTCGAAACCTGGCGTGAGACGCTTGGGCACGACGTGATAATCGACGACGTAGGCCACGACCGCAGTCGTTGCGGCTGCGTTCGCGATGCTCGCCCCCCCGGATCGCCGGTATCCGCGCTCGCACAGCGCTTCAAACAGCACGCCCCAGAAGACCGCGCTGCCCATATGAATCGCCGCGCCGAGGCCCGTGTACTTCGCGCTCGGCCTCCTTCGCCATGATGCGTCGCGCCACAAACAATGCGTGACGGCGTTCATCGCCGCGTACGGCCCGTGCCCCTTGTGCATCGCGCCGGCGGACGCGACCGCTGCCGACGCCAGTCCGGCAGCGGAGCCGGAGCCTATCGCGCGGATGAGTAATTCCCGGATGTGCGTTTGCATGCCATGCCTCCCTATCTCTCGACCGGCTTTGCGCCGTGACGCTGCCGAATCAGCCTTCCCGACGCCGCTTCAGAACGCCGATATGCGATGCCCTTTGGCCTCGCGCAGGTAGCGCCCCGCTGCCGCGACCAACATGACGCCCGCGATCCCGATGAGCGCCGCGCGCGGGCCTGCGGCGAGCGTGTAGGCATCGGTGTAGAAGCTGCGTTCGCGCACCCTGCCATGACGTCCCGAACGTTCGCGCAGATCCGCGCCGCCGCGATCGAGCGCGTCGCCGTCGCGACGTGGCTCGTCGGTAAGTTGTGCCTTCACGCCGAGCTTGCTCAGTATGGCGTCGTAGACGCGCGGCGCCGAGCGCCCGAACCACGCCATGCCGCGCGATGCGCCGCCTGCATATATGTCGCGTGTCGGATGCACGGCCGCATGCAGAATCGCTCGCGCGACGACATCGGGCGCATAGACGGGCTGAGGCAGTTTGGGCTGCCGGTCGAGATGATTCCTGGCGTGCTCGACGAACAGCGTGTCGACGCCAGCGGGCTTGACGAGCGTCACCGATACGGGCGCGCCTTCATTGGCGAGTTCGATGCGCAGCGCATCGGTATAGCCTTTCACCGCATGCTTCGAGGCCACATATGCGCCCTGCAGCGGAACGGCGACATCCGACAATTCACTGCCCAGATTGATGAGCGCCCCGCCTTTCTCACGCAGATGTTGCACGGCGATCAGCGATCCGTTCACGACACCCCAGAAGTTGGTGTCGAAGAGCTTGCGTTGCTCGTCAAGCGGCACGTCGGCGCAACGTCCGTAAATCGACACGCCCGCATTGTTGATCCAGGTGTCGAATCCGCCGAAGCGCTGGATCGCGGCATCCGCGGCCGCCTGCAGTTGCGTCCGGTCGCCGACGTCCGCCACGGCATGCGCGACGCGGTCGTGAGCGTCCCGCGACAACTCTCGAACGAGTTCCGTGAGCGCTGTCTCATCACGCGAGACGAGCATCAGGCGAGCGCCGCGTGTAGCGGCAAGGCGCGCGGTGACGAGCCCTATCCCGCTTGTCGCGCCTGTAATGACGATGACCTGCTCGTCGAGCGATTTCAGTTTGATTCGCATGGCATACCCGCGTTTCGTTGAGGATTGCCTTGATTCAGCATGACGTGTGCCCCCTGACTGCCTGCGCCTGACAAACCCGCTTCCGCGCTGCAACACGCCGGGGACGTGGGCATATCCGTTGCTTGGAAGTACGACGCAATCCCATCCGACGCAAAGGAGCAGACGATGCAAAACGAACCATCCGATCCCGTCGAGCGCGCGGACGAACGCCGCAAAACGCTCGGCGAAGGCGATGTAAAAGAGAAACGCGACGGCACCATCGAGCAGCGAGAGCACGGCAACATCGACCCGAGCCTCGTGCCGAAGGGCAAGGAACATCCCGACGAGGGTCCGTACGCACCCGAACACGATCACGTCGATCCGGATCTCGAACCCGCGAGCCGCAGCGGCAGACCAGGCAAGTCCGACAATGAAGCCTAGGCTCACGACGAGCGCTTCGGACATCGCAGGACACACCGCCGATTCACATACGAACCACGGAGCACACGATGAACCGCGATCAAAAGGAAGGTATCGAGGAACAGATCAAAGGGTGGACAGACACGGTAATCGGAACCGTCACCGGCAATGAAGACCGCAAGGTAAAGGGCGATGTCGAGATCACCAATGGCGCGAATCGAAAGGATTATGGTGATCAGAAAGACAACATCGAGAAAGGCGTCGAGGACCCGGGAGAGCCGACCAATCAGTAACCTTCGTCGGGCCTCGACGACACGACGAGGTCGATGATCCGGCGGCACAGTCGATGCTTAAGCTGTCGCAGCGCACCGCGACGGCCATTAGCCACTGTACGAAACGGCCAGGCGCAATGCGCGAACATGCAGGCGCTTGCGGGCGTAGCGAAGCAGCGCCCGCATTCGCCGGTACAGCACTCACACCCGCCCTTTCCACGGCACCATCGCCTTCTCCAGATACCGCATCAGCAGATCGAAGCACAGCGCGAAGAAGCCGATGACGATGATCCCCATGATCACGACATCGCTCGCCAGAAACTCCGCCGCGTTCAGCACCATGAAGCCGAGGCCGCGCGTCGATGCGACCATTTCCGCGGCGACGAGCGTCGTCCAGCCCACGCCGATGCCAATGCGCATTCCCGTAAAGATCTCCGGCAGCGCCGATTTGAGAATCACGTGGATGACGACCTGCGTGCGCGTCGCGCCCATCGAATAGGCCGCGTGAATCTGCTCGATCGAGACCGAGCGCACGCCCGCGCGCGCGGCAATGGCGAGCGGCGCGAAGATCGCGAGATAGATCAGAAAGACCTTCGAGAACTCGCCGATGCCGAACCAGATGATGATGAGCGGCAGATATGCGAGCGGCGGCAGCGGCCGATAGAACTCGATAGGCGGATCGAACACGCCGCGCGCATGCCGCGAGACGCCCATCATCACGCCGACCGGAATCGCCGTGGCGCAGGCGAGCGCGAACGCACCGAATACGCGCAACAGGCTCGCCGCGATATGTTCGGTGAGCGTCGAGTTGGCGAAACCTTCGCTCGCCACCGAGACGAACTTCGCAAACACCGCTTGCGGCGACGGCAGGAACAGCGGCTTGACCCAATGCATGCCGGTGATCAGAAACCAGCCGGCCAGCAGCACGGCGACCGTGACGATGCTCATCGCAAGGCTGCTGCCGTAGCCCGGCACGCCGAAGGTGTCGCCCGGTTTCACCGGCTTCTTCTTCGACCGTCGCGCGGGTCTGCCGGGCGGTCGCCGCGATGCGCCGATCTCCCGTTCGATCGCGGCAGCGGGCACCGTCATCGATACGCGCTTATCCATGCTGAATCTCCTCGGCAGCCTGATGCGCTGCGCGTTCGTCGCCGTAGATGATGCCGAGCACGCGCTCACGCATCTCGATGAAATCGGGACTCGACTTGATCGCGCGCGCATCGCGCGTGGCGAGGAAGCGGCGGTTGAAATCGAGATCGTAGCTATGCGTGATGCGGCCCGGACGCGGCGACATCACGATCAGGCGGCTCGCCAGAAAAAGCGCCTCCTCCACGCTGTGCGTGATGAAGAACAGCATCTTCTGCGTGCGCTGCCAGACATCGAGCAGCAGTTCCTGAATGGTCTCGCGCGTGAGGGCGTCGAGCGCGGCCATCGGCTCGTCCATCAGCAGCATCGCGGGATCGCAGGTCAGCGCACGGGCGATGCCCACACGCTGCTGCATTCCGCCCGACAACTGATAGATCATGTGCTTGTGGAAGTCCTGAAGGCCGACCAGCGCGAGGTTGCGCTTCGCGATCTCCTCACGCTGCGCCTTCGGCACGCCCTGCAACTTCAGTCCGAAAGTCGCGTTGTCGAGCACGTTGAGCCACGGCAGCAACGCATGTTTCTGAAACACGACGCCGCGATCGGCGCCCGGCCCTTCGACCGCCCTGCCGCCGAGCAACATCTCGCCGGACGACGGCGCGATGAAGCCCGCCATCAGCGAGAGCAGCGTCGTCTTGCCGCAACCCGACGCACCGAGCGCGACGACGAATTCGCCATCACCGATCGTGAGATCGATGCCATCGAGCGCATGCACGCGCTCGCCCGGGCGTCGTCCGGGAAACACCACACTGACGTTCTTCACCTGCATGCAGCTCATATGTCCTCCCGGACGCGGATATGGCAAGGGCGCGCGGCGCGTGCCCGCAGTCGGACTCACTTCAGCTTTTCAGCCGCCTCGACGTATTCGGCCGTCACGTACTTCGAATAGTCCGGCAGCACCGCGTTGACGCGCTTCTGCTGCTTGAGGAAGTCCGCCGTGTCCTTCAGCGCGAAGGCCGCGCGGCTCGCTGCACCGCCGCCCAGCCACTGCTTCGACGCCTGCTCCTGCGCCGACGGATAGCCGTACAGCGCGAGCGATCCCGGCACGTCGGCCGGCGTCCCGCCGATCGTCTTCGCGATCGCCGCGGCCTGCTGCGACTGCGCGCTCCACCTGGACGGATCGCTGCGATATTGCTGATCGAGATCGGAAATAGCCTTGACGAACTTCGCCATGAAGTCCTTGTGCGCCTCGCCCCATGCGCGATCGACGGCGATGCCATCGAAGGTCGGCTTGCCGAGCCTCGACAGGTCGCCCGATGTGATGAGCACCTTGCCGTTCTTCTTCAGTTGCGAGAGCGCCGGGTCCCACACATAAGCGGCATCGATGTCGCCGCGCTCCCATGCCGCCGCGATCTGATTCGGCTGCATGTTGAGAATCTTCACGGAGGACGGATCGATGCCCCAGTGCTGCAGCG
This sequence comes from Caballeronia sp. INML3B, assembly GCF_023631305.1. NCBI lineage: Bacteria > Pseudomonadati > Pseudomonadota > Betaproteobacteria > Burkholderiales > Burkholderiaceae > Caballeronia > Caballeronia sp. INML3B. The sequence goes on along the minus strand of NZ_JALQDI010000077.1, from coordinate 40,685 downwards.
CAAACATCGTGTGATAGTGCGTCGTCGAGACGAACGGCACGCCGATGGTCTTGCCCTTCAGATCGGCCGGCTTCTCGACGCCCGAGCCGTTGCGCACGACCATCGCCTCGGCCTCGTTGATGTTGTCGAGAATCCAGAAGAGCTGCGCATCCACGCCCTGACTCACGGCGGCGGCGAGCGGACTGGAGCCGATCACGCCGATCTTGACGTCGCCTGACGCCATCGCGGTCGCGACCTTCGCGCCCGATTCGAACTGACGCCAGTTGATCTTGTAGCCCGTCGCTTTGGCGATCGAGCCATCGGCGATGCCGACGACCCACGGATCGACGATCTGCTGGTACGCGATCGTCACTTCCTTGTCTTCGGCATGGGCTGCCTGTGCGACGCCCCATGCACACGCGGCGATCGCAAGCGAGGCCAGCGCGCGCGCCGGCGCGAACGTTCGAAGCAGCTTGCGGGGCAACCATTTCAAGCCGGAGACGCGGATCGTTTTCATGAGCTTTCCTGGAGAAGTGGAGGATGGGAAACGCCTTGCGCGCGGCATTCCCTTTTCCGGTGCAGGCTCGTTGCGCGTGCAGCGAACCGGTGACCGAGTATCCACAGCGAAAAATCCGGAAAGTTAGTGCCAGACGGGACCAATCGTTGGGTCCACATTCGAGTCGGCCGCCGATGCGGGCACGAAAGACCGGGCCGCGCCGTTTCACGAAGCAAGTACTGAAAACCCGCGCAGCCCGCGTTTGAAGACGTTATCCGCCAGGATCACGCACTTAGCGGTCATTGATACGGATAACGAATTCATTCGGTTTCGCGCCCCTCGGCGTATTAGCGGACGATTGTGCGCTAACCCTCACGTAAAGCGCTTTCGTTCAACAGGACAGCGCAAACGTTTCCTACGATACGCATACACGAAAGCTGCTCGACCGGCTCCGATACACACGCGTCGGCATCACAACGCGACCGCACACTCAAAGCGGGAACCATCCTTCGGGCATTGATCAATGTGGGCAGAGGCACGCGCGCCGTGTTCAGGCACGGCGCGTCCTTGCCTTGCTGCCCGATCGCGGGCGCATGCATGGCGCATGACAGCCGGCCGAATGCGAGGTTCACATGCGAAACACGCGGACATTTCCCGACAAGCGCATCGCGCGGGGCACGCACACGGCACGCGTTCGCGCATTGACAGAACCCGAGCCTCGCTGAGCCCGCAAGACCACTTGCCGATGTGAACGCGATGCGCATCGTTCTGCATCACGACGATCCGCGCGCGCTCGATGCAGCGTTGCGCGAGCGCGGCGTCCCTGACGAAGTCGAAATGGGTTCGACGGGCGAGGGCCCATACGTGGTCGTCGTGATCGCGCAGGGCAACCGGGTCGCCGATGCGGCCGCGCGCTGGCTGCGGCGCCATCCGTTGCCGGAGGGCTTCATCGTCGGATGCACGCCGGCCACGCGCGCCGACTGCCAGCCCGAGGCATGGTGGCCCGCGTCGCTGTGCGACATGGTGCTTGCCCGCGATGACGACCTGCTGCTCGATGAAATCGCGCGACGCGTCGCGCGTCTCGCGGAGATGGAGTCGATCCTCGATTCGGAATGGCTGCGCGAGCGCGCAGTCGGCACGTCGACGATCTGGCGCAACACGCTGCGCACGGTGGCGGAAATCGGCCGCTTCGGCGACGGCGCTTGCCTGTTGCTCGGCGAAAGCGGCTGCGGCAAGGAGCTGCTCGCCCGCCTCGTGCACGATCTCGATCCGGTGCGAAGGCGCGGGCCGTTCGTCGTCGTCGATTGCACGACGCTCAGCCCGGAACTGTCGGGCAGCGAGCTTTTCGGTCACGCGAAAGGCGCATTCACGCACGCCGTCTGCGCGCGCGATGGCGCCGTCGCAATGGCCGACGGCGGCACGCTCTTTCTCGACGAAATCGGCGAACTGGAGCCGCGTTTGCAAGCGCGTCTGCTGCGCGTGATTCAGGAACGCACGTACAAGCGCATCGGTGAAGACGTGTGGCGCAAGTCGGACTTCCGTCTCACCTGTGCGACCAATCGGGACCTCGAAGGCGAAGTGCTCGCCGGGCGCTTTCGCAACGACCTGTACTTCCGCATCGCGCGATGGACCGTGCGCGCGCCGAGTCTCGCCGAGCGGCGCGACGATATCCCGCTGCTCGTCGCACACTTTCTCGCCGAACACGGCGATGCCGCGCCGCAGGTCATGCCCGAAGTAATGCAGCGTCTCGTTGCGGCGGACTATCAGGGCAAAGTGCGCGAGCTGCGCAACGTCGTGCTGCGCCTCGCGGACAGGCAGCGCGGCTTTCGGGTGCTGAGCACCGGCTGTCTGGGCGACGCCTTCACGCCCGGCGCGCCCTCCGTCAGCGTGAGCGGATGGGAACAGGCGCTCGCGCTCGCAATCGAAGGCGCGCTCGACGCCGGACTCGGGCTGAAGAACATCGGGCAGATTGCGGAGACGCTTGCCGTGGAACTGGCCGAGCGTCGCGCCGGATCGACGAGCCGCGCGGCGGAACTCTTGCGCGTCACGCCGCGCGCGCTGCAGTTGCGTCGTCAGATGCGGCCGTCCGAAGCAGGTCAGTGAGCGGCCGCGCGCGGCGCCGCCATGACGCGCGAGCGCGCGAGGAGGCGCATCGCATTGCCGCCCGCGATGGCGTCGAACGCTTCGCGCGACGGCTCGAGTGCGCGGATCTTCGCGAGTTCGAGCCCCGGATGCAGCCACGGGCCGTCGGTGCCGAAGAGCAGCTTGCGCGGCCCCGCGCGATGAAACGCTTCTTCGAGCAGATCGAAGCGCCGCACGCCGGACGTATCGGCATACAGATTCGGATATCGAACGATGAGATCGATGACGCGCCGCTGCGCGGCCCAGTCATCGGCGAAGCTGCCGAGATGCGCGAACACGAACGCGACATTCGGATGCGTTTGCGCAAGCAGCTCCAGCCCGCCCGTTTCGCCGCCGGGATCGTAGAGAACGGGCAGATTCCAGCGTTGCGCGGCATCGCAGACCTGCCGATGAATGCGCGCGTCGTGCCGATGCACCTTGATCCCGCGCAGGCCCAGCATCAGCACGGCTTCCTCGATCATGCGATGAATGCGCTCGCGGTCGCGCTCGGCATGCACCATCGCAAAGCCGATCCAGCGCTGCGGGTCCGCGCGCACGATCGCCGCGACATCGCGGTTGCCGCGCGCGTAGTCGGACTGAAACACCGGCAGCAGCACCGAACGCGCGATGCCCGCGCGTGTCGCGCGGCGCGCGTAAGCGGCGAGCGGCGCGGTCGTGTCCCACGGACCGGTCATGCCGTCGCCCTGGCCCGCGTGTACATGGAAGTCGATGATCATGGCGCGAGCTCGAAAATTCCACCCGGCTTGCGGAATGCCCGGTTTCCCGGGGCCTTTTCGTAGGTTCCGAACACTGTCGGCAGCAGACCGTTGATATCGAGCCCGCGCTTGCCGATTCGCATGTCGCCATGCAGCTTCGAGTTCGTCAGGCCGCGGCCCAGCGTCCTCACGAGCGCGTGCTCGACCGCCGCCGCCTGTTCCGGCGAGCGCGTATTGGCCACCCACACGCCGAGGCCGGCGCCGTGCTGCGTCGCATACAGGCGATGCATGCGCATGCGCCCGGCGAGATCGAGCGACTTGCCCACATAGCGAGGCTTGCCGCCGCGCGTCAGGATATAGACGCCTTTTCCGCGCACGTTCTTCGCGGCGCTTTCGAGACTGTCGTAAGGCGTCCATGCGAGCGTGATGTTCGCCGACTTCGGCATCGATTCGAAGTCGATCCCGAAACCTCCGGCTTCCTGCTCGTGCACATGCGCGCCCGGCGCGACCGCAAGCGCGACGATCTCCATCGCATCGCGCTTCTGCCGCGCGAGAAAGCACGCGCGACAGCACGCGCCCGAGCTTTCGAAACGCACGATCCCGCGATGAGGGTCGGCGCTCACGCGCCGTGCGCGCCGCAGCAGGATCTGCATGTCCTGCCCGAGCGTGCGCGAGCTCATGCCTGGCGGCGTGCGCCGCGCCTGCGCGACGAGCCGCATGAGCCGGCGCATGCGCCACGGCGCGAGCTCCAGTGTGTGTCCGTCCGCGGTCTTAAACATGCTCGATCTCCGTAGATGCTGTAATGCGCCGCGCGACACCCCTCGCAGCGGGAAGGCGCGGCGCGAGCGACGCGATCGCGTCGAGCAGCGCGTCGATGTCCGCGACGCGATGATCGGCCCGCGCGATCACGATCAGCGCGTAGCCGCCGCCGCGCTGACGCAGCAGCGCGGTGCGCATGCCGCGCGCGATCAAGCCCGCATGCAGCGCGAGCGCGCGTTCGTCGCTCGCGAGTTCGAGCCGTTGCAGCGGATGCCATCGGCCCGACACATGCAGATCGGGCACGGCGAACCGCGCGAGCGCGCGCAGCCCGTCATGCAGACGATGCAACCGATGCAACAGCCGCAGCCGCAACCGTGCGCCCGCGCGGCGGTTGATCGCGAGCGCGTCGAGCGCGGCGAGCAGCGCCACGGCGCTCGCGGGACTGCAATGCGATTGCGCGGGGCCATCGCGGGCAATATCGTTGATCAGCGCCGCCGGCCCGCACAGCGTCGCGAGCGGCGCGCCGAAGGCCTTCGCCCACGACGCGAGCAGCAGCACCGGCTGCGTCGACGGCGCTGTCAACGCGGCATGCCGCAAGGCGCCGCCGCCGCCCTGCCCCCACGGACTGCGCGACGATGCGCGCTCGCCGGTCAGCCCGAGCACCTGACTGTGATCGACGAGCACGAGCCCCGCTTCGCGCCGTACCGCGTTCACGTATCGTTCGATGGGCGCGGGCACGCCATTGCCGACGGTCGCATCGGTGACGACGGCGGGCGGGCGAGCCGCCGCGCGCCGCGCGAGCTTATGCGCGAGATCGGCGGCGTCGCCGTGCCTGAACCACGTTACCGGCACGCCCCGGCCCATCATCCGCTCGAGCGCCCAGCGCATCACCGGATACAGCGCGTCGTCGGCGATCAGCGCATGCGTGCGGCCGAGCCGGTCGAACGCATCGATCGCCAGATGCAGCGTCGATGCGCCGACCATGCCCGCTTCCGTGCCCTGCAGCGACGCGGCATCGGCGGCGACGCGGCGGGCGAGCGGCGCGGCCGCCAGCGCGGCGGGCAGCCCGGTCGTGAGCGCGTCCCACGCGCCGAGCGCGCCCGCCGGATGCCGCATGCCGAGATACAGCGCGGAAGCGAAGTCGATCATCGCGCGCCCCTCTTCTCTTTACGCCGCGAGACTGCCGCGCCGCTCGCGCAGACGCCTGAGCAGATGAATGCCCGGCACCTGCACATCGACCGGTTCCGCACTCACGTCCACACCCGTCACCGCCCGGTAAGAGTGGATGTACGCCTGGATCTCCGGCCGGAAGAACGTGGCCCAGTTCGCGGCATTGGCTGGATCGTTGATCGAGTTCCAGTCGCCCCAGCGGATCGACGAGACGATCTGCTCGCCCATCGTCGCGAGTTGCCAGAACTGGAAGGAGTTGGTGTCGCCCCAGCCTTGCAGCTTGCGCATGCTTTCGACGGAATGCATCCACGGCTCCGGATACGCGACCATCGCGCGGCGCGGCAGATACTCGCGGAATTCGGGCCGCGCGAGCAGCCATTGCTGCATCATCATTTCGATGCGCGAGGTCGTCGGCAGATCGAGGAACTGGTTGTGCGCGCCTTCCGACAGGATCAGATGCACTTCGCGCAGCGCGTTCAGGATCGGGAATCCGTCGGGCACGACCGTGGTGTCGTCGGCCTGACGGAAGAACGGCACGCACAGGTTCAGCAGCGTGTGGAACGCTTCGAGGAACTTGCTGCGGTTATCGGCGGTACGCATCTTCGGAACGGCGCGCCCGAACAGTTGCAGGCCGTATTGATGCGCGTATTCCGCCGCGCGCCGCTCGATCGGCAGACGATGCTGCTCGTCCTGCACCCAGCCCCAGATGAGATTGTTCAGGGGCCGAAGCGAATCGAGCTCGAGCTGGCCGAGCGGATCGCGCGGGCCGCTCGAGATGTTCTGGAAGCGCCGCGACACCGCGTTCATCGTCTGCACGAGCTGGAGCTCTTCCATCCAGTAGCTCCAGATCAGTTCGACGAGCGGCGGGTGCAACAGCTTCGCGGAGTAGTTGTTGTTCCATTGCGTGAGCCAGAGGCATTTGCCGCCGCACTGATCGCTCCGCTCGCCGCGAATCTCCTTCGTCATTTCGACGGCGATCTCGCCCGCCCCCGTGCCCTGCAACTGACTGACGATGCGCTCCAGATAAGGCACGGACGGCGAATCGTCGAGCTGGCCTTTCTCCTTGAAGTACATGTCCGCGAGAATCGACACGTCCGTCGTGTTGAGATTGAGCCCGAGGCGCTCGTTGGCGAGCGCCACCGCGCGCTGGTCGCCCATCAGCAGATCCTTGAGCATCACGATGTCGTCGCCGTTCTGCACGACCGCGCCCCACGTCACGACGAACGCCTCGGTCGCCACCTTGAGCGCGCGATACGCCTCCGTATCGGTGAACGGCAGAAAGCGGCGGCGGCTCAGCCGCGTGGCTTCGTTGTAGAGCGGAATGCCGTCCACACTCTTTCCCGTGAAGAACAGCAGATCGAGATTGCGCGTGTAGTTGTCCCACGACAGCATGTCGGCGTTGCGCTTGATGAGGATCCACAGCGCGACGTCGGCGGTCAGCGGAAGCGTCGCGCGGCGCATCGTGACCGGCGTGAGCTTGCTGAACATCCTGTTGTCGTTGACCACGCCCGAGCGTTCGCCGATGAGATCGCCGCCGTTGTCCTGGTCGTCGACCTCGATGGATGCGGGCGGGTCCGGCAGCGCCACAGCGTGCTCGGCGAGCGGCGCGAGGGCGTGGTGCTCGTTGGCGAGCGGGTCGATGGACGCGGGGTTCGCAAGGGGCCGCGCGCCCACCTTGATGCGTTCGATGCGCTTCGGATCGACCGGCGCGTTCATGGGCGCATTCACCGGCGCATTCACCGGCGCCGCCGCGGGCCCGGCATCGAGCGGCGCCGTGAATTTGCCCGTGAGCTTCACGTTCTCGCCCCGCAGCAGGAACGCCGCCATCTTCGTGATGACGTTCGGGTCGGTGTCGGCCGTGACGAACGCGCCGAGCGCATCGACCAGTTGCAGCATCAGGTCGCCCGCGTCCAGCTCGCTCGCCTTGTCCGGATTCGTGTAGAGCGTGAGCGCGCCGTCGATCGAACCGCCCGCGCTCACGGCGGCCGGCTTAGCGGGTGTGAAGCCGGCGCGTCGCAGCAGCAGGCCTTTCGCGTTGCGCTCGGTGGCGGCGAGCGTTTCGACGGATATCTGCACGGTGTAGTTGCCGGGATCGGTGGGATCGTCCCGATCGATCTTCAGTTGCAGCACGCCCGGAAATAAGATGGTGCTCATCGTTGTGCTCCTTCATGAAATCATGCGTATGCGGCGAATGGGTTTGCGTGCAGCGAACTTGCGTGAGGCGAGGTTGCGGGCGGCCGTCGCTGATTGAGCGCGACGCTCAGTTGCGTGCTGCCCGCGCTCCAGGGCAGATAACCCGCGAGCGCCCAGCGTTGCAGCAGCTCGGCGATCACTTTCAACTCCGTCTGCGCCGGCAGTAGACCGCTGTAGCGCGCCTGCCCGAGCACGGCGAACGACAGCGCCGGCGTATCCGCGAGCAATTGCTGCGGCCGCGCCTTCACGCGTTGCCAGAGCGCGAGCAGCGCTTCGGGATGACGGTCCGGCAGACTGAGCGCGGCGCCGATCGTCCGGCCGCGCAACGCATGCGGCCGCAGCGACAGCAGCACGGCGACGAAGCGTGGAATCGCACGCGACAGCGCATCGAACGAACTGCGCTGCGTGGCGCTCATCTGCATCCGCGGATAAAGCCGCTCCCACACCGCTTCGAGCGCGGACCACTGCGGATGCGGATAGAGCGCGCGGCCCATCGCGACGGAGAGCTTCACGCGTATCCACGGCGCGGGATGCGGGTCGTCGAGATTGATGCGCATGACGAACGCGCGCGGCAGGCTCACGACGCTCATCAGCCCGACGCTCGCCGCGATGCCCACACGCGACACCGCCCACAGATCGGCGACGATCTCCCCGATCCATCGATCCCAGGCACGCCAGATCGAAGGCCCGCGCACGAAACGCGACGGCGAGGCGCGCTTGTACGCGTTGGCGAGATCGAGCAGCGCCGACGCCTGATGCCCCACTTCGTGATAGAGCGACGCCGCGATGCCCGTGCCGACCATCCGCTCGCGCGGCATGCGAATCACCGCGACCGGATTGTTGCCGCCGCCCGGCAGCCGCGTGCGCGCGCGCCGTATCGCGCCGCCGTGCCCGCGCTCGACGTAGCAGATGACAGGCGGCGGCGCGACCGGCACGCCCGGCTGTCGCAGGCCGTCCTGCGCGGCGACATCGAGGCCCGCGAGCCAGATGCCGGTGCCGTGCTGGCTGCGCTGCGTGAGCACCTCCGCGAAAATCTCGAAATGCGTGAGCGCGGCCTGGAAATACAGCTTCAGGAGCGCATGGCGGCGCTGCGCCCGGGCCACGTTCGCCGGCGTGGCCGCGAGCGTGCGCAACTGCCGCAGAAATTGCGCGATGCGCTTGCGCAGTTGCTGGCGGGCCGCCTGCATGTGCCGTTCGATGGCGCCCATCGCTTCGTCGCTGACGTTCGCGGCGGGCACCATCGGCATCTGCAGGGCATACGGGAGTTGCGCGTCGAGCCGTGCCCGGATGCCGAGCACCTCTTGTTCGAGCAGACGCAGCGCTTCTTCACACGAGTTCATCGCACTCGAGCCTCGCGGTTCAGTACGCCGTACGGCGCGGGCCCAGATAGAGGATGATGGCCCGCCCGTTGCGCGAACGACGCCATTGCCCGCTGTGAGGCATCGCGACCTGCGTATGCGTGCCGCAGTTCGGGCAAGGCGCGCTCGCGGCGGGCGCGGAGCCCTCGTAGGCCGATGCGGTTGCGGCGCCGTCGTAGTACGCGCCCGGCGCATAGCGCTGGCCGGGATAGCGGCGCGCGGGGGCACCGAAGATCGCCACAGGCGCCTGGCGCGCGGCCGCGATGCCGTTGCGCGAGATCGCGCGCATTGCCGGCACGAGTCCCGGCGCAACCTGACGCGCGGCGCGCAGGAACGCGATGCGCGCCGCACGGGCGGGCGGCACGTGCGCGGGCATCGACGCGAGATGCTGGGTCGCATGCTGGCCGATGCGCACGAGACGGCGCGCGACTTCGAACTCACGATCCTCGTTGCTGAGCCCTTCCAGTTCGAGACCCAGCGCGCTGCCGGCCATGCTCGCGAGCTTGCCGCCGATCAGCCCGCCGGCTCCGGGCACCACGAAGTTGCCGAGCGCACTGCCGACGATCGGCAACGCGGACTTCGCCGCGGAGCGCAGGATGCCGCCGAGCGCCTTGCCCGCGGACGACTTCGCGAAGTTCGTCGCCGCGCGTCCGACGGACTTGATCAACCCGCCGAGAAACTGTTCCATCTCCTGTTCGTTGCTGACGGCGAGCAGTTCGGCGGCGAGTTCCATCTCCTGCATTTCGCCCGAGACTTCGCCTTCGAATTCGTTCTCGAACTCGCTTTCGCCGACTTCGAACTCGGTTTCGAACTCGCCTTCGCCCTCGAATTCCTGAGCCGTCTCGCCCGCCGCTTCGGCCGACAATTCCTGCTCAAACTCGTTATAGCCGGGGCCCCATCCGGTGGGCCGGGAACTTCCGATATCGTGCATTTTGTCGCCCCTTTTGCGCTGTTTGGCGAGACTCGAAGCTCGCACGCACTTCTGTTTGCGAAGGTCGTGCCAGTTTGAAGAAACGCGCCAAAGCCTTGTCGCGCAAGGGGTTAGACGATGAGCGCTGGCAATGCCGGCGAATGCCGCTTCGCTTGATGCGGGGATAACGGGGGCGAGCCGCGAAGCGTGCTTCGCATGGCGGCAGAGGGGTTTTCGCGGGGTGCGGGAAAAAGGCGCGCGCTTCTGGTTAGCGCGGCGTCTTGACAGCATCCATCAAAATGGACTGATGCCTGACATGCCGCCGTCGACTGCGAGGTCGGCGCCTGTCATGTAGCGCGATGCATCGGAAGCAAGAAAGAGAATGGCTGCGGCGATTTCGGCGGGGTCGGCGGGCCGCTTCATCGGAATTACGCGAGACCATTCCAGCAGTTGCGCTTCCGACATGCCGAGGCTATCGAATATAGGCGTATTGGCCACGCCCGGCGAAATGCTGTTGACGCGTATGCCGGACTCGACGAACTCCGCCGCGAAACTCTTTGCAAGCGAAACGACCGCCGCCTTCGACGCACAGTACGCAGAAAAATTCTTCGTGCCCTGATGGGCCGCAAGCGACGCAACGAGAATGATCGACGCCGGTCTCGCGAGAAACGGCAGTGCCTCGCGCACGGTGGCGTAGACCCCGCCGACGTTGGTATCGAACACTTCGGAGAACTGCGCCAGCGACGTGTCGCGCACCGGCGTTTGACGGGATACACCCGCATTGGCGACGACGATATCGACATTCGATTGGAAGTGGCCGACTGCCGTCTCGTATAACCGACGCATGTCGTCGGGAACCGCGGCGTCGGCGACAACAGGCAGCGCGTTCCTGCCGAGCTTGTGCGCGGCACGTTCGAGTTTTTCCGCGTTACGTCCGCTGATGACCACGCGCGCGCCTTCGGCAAGGAATCGTTCGGCGGCGGCGAGGCCTATGCCACTGCCGCCGCCCGTCACGACTGCCAGCGCATCCTTCGATAACATTGGTGTCATCCCCGCAGGTTGACGACCAATGCGCGGCCTGATCGGATGGCGCGCGTCGTATGGCCTGTGCCGTTCATGTCACCGGCAACGAATATCGCGCCTGCTGCAAAACGTTGCGCGGCGTCACTGCCTTGCACGGTGATTTCGAGTTCCCCCTCGAGGACGACGACGTACTGTCTGCATGGCGGGTTGTGCCAGCCGAGCACATAGTCTGCGTCGAACTCATGCACGAGCACGCTTTCGCACGGCTGCGGCGCCGATAACGACACGGCGACGCCATTGAATATCACGGGGCTTGCTTCGAATGTGTGGACGGTTCTGAACGACGAGTGGCCGTCGTGGCCGGTGTATAATTCGATGCATTTCATCGTCTCTCCTCTCGGCACGCCCACGGACAGGCAGAAGCACTTGTGGAAATGCGCAGACGAATTCGCGCTTTCGTCGACTGCTTATGGTGTGGAATCGAAGTCTAGGCGGCGAGAAGGAAAAATCAATGCGGACGTCATTGAACCGGACGCCGGCGGCTAGAGGCTACCGTTTCCTGCGAGTCGATCGAAGAATCGAGCGATTTCCCTGCTCGCCCGCGGTCCGCGGATGTCCGTGTGGGTTCCATCGGGATGGCCTCCCGACCATGCATGACCCAGCCCGTGCACGATCCACTGCTCGCCGATCAATACACCGTCACGATCATGAAACTCGTGTCGGGTATAAGCGTGGCCGCCCTCCTCCTGGGCGACGTGGACCACGGATGACGTCACCGTGTCGTCAGACATGCCATGCAATAGCCGACTCATCGACACGATCTGTTCGCTGTTACGCGGATGCACGGTGTCGTCGGCATCGCCGTGAAAGACGATCAGCGGCACGGCGCGCGCCGTGGCTCGCCCGGACGACGCTTGCGGAAGGCGCACCTTTCCCTTGCCGTCATTCATCGCGCAGAGTGCCGCCAGTTGCTCGTCGGCGACGCCGAATGCCAGCCCTGAATGAATCGCCGCGGCAGCGTACAGCTCAGGATGAGTCACGGCGAGATTGACGGCCAGCGCGCCACCGGCCGACATGCCTGCAACATAAATGCGCGCGCGATCGACGTTAAACATGTCCGCGACCTCGCGCGTGAGCGCCGCGATCGCCGCCGCTTCGCCCGATTCGCGTGTCTGATTCGCCGGCAGGAACCAATTCCAGCATTTCAGTGGATTCGAACTCTCCGGCTGCTCCGGATAAACGACGATAAAGCCATTCTCTTCGGCAACGATGTTCATTCCGGTCCCTGACGCGAAGTCGTCCGAGTCCTGTTGCGCACCGTGCAGCATGACGATCATCGGTAACGGACGACCATCGTGTGCACCGGGAATGTAGACCTTGAATCGATACGTCTCGTTGCCATGCTCGAAATGTTTGCTCAACCAACGATGAGCGGTCGCTTCGGGCACGAGCGTTTCGGCGTGGGAGGCGGTCGCGCTCACTCGCGCGACCGGCGTGTCGCTGCGCGGCGGGTCATCTTTGGCATGCGCTGTGTGCGCTTCGCTCTCCGACTGCAATGGAGTTGCGGGTGCCGCGATCGCGGTCTCGGCGTTGTCGAATAACTGTGCCGTGAGACCGACGATTTCGCGAGGGAAGAACGACCAGAACGAGTCGTGCGCCCACGCAAGGGGATGGAAGGGATTCATCGATTTTCCCCGTGGGGTCGGGCGGAATAAAAAACCCGCTTGGTGCGGGCTTTGAACATCATTAGCAGCACGTCAGGTTGATGACATGCATTAGCGCTTCGAGTCGGCTTTCGAAGGCCGGAGTGCCTTTTCGGATTCGCTGATCGCCTCGGCGCCGGCATCCGCAACATCGGTCGACGTCCTGGCGATATCCGAAAGGAGTGCGAGCGGCTTCTGCGAAACAGAATCAGTCACCCCTTTCAACTCAAAGCCGAACTGCTTGAGCGGGCCACTCGCTTCATTGAGGATATCCGTCTGAGTCGCACGAACGATCTGCAAAAAGTGCCTTGAATATGCGGCCGCTTTTTCGGGCATCTCGGCAAGCAGCGTAGTTTGCCAGTTCAGAAAGTCGCCCGGTTTCGCCTTCGGGCCCGCACCGGCGACCGCTGCGCTTTCTTCGAAAACGGTCTTCACGGTCTGAACGTTCAGTTCGGCAAGCTGCTGAAGCCCGCTCACATAGCGCTTGGTGATATTCACGAGAACTTGCACGTTGGCTGCCGGGAATGCGAATGTCTGATTAGGGAATGAAGGAAACATTGATGCTCCTGAAATGAGATTCGACGGGACGCCGTAGTTATGACCGAAATGGTTTTTGCTGCACTGCAATATACAGGACCATCATACGGCACTTTCGGCTATCGTCAAGCGCGTATTCTCAATTTCGTCTTTCCGCTCATCAGTGGGTCGAAGCTCGCCGCATTACATCTGACGAATATCATCGTTCGGATCGCTTAATATTTTTCTTCATGCGATTTCGAAGGCCGCGAGACGGCGCGGGCGCGCATGGACCGTCGCCCACGGCGCCCGCCATGGCGTTGTTCAGCGCGCCACCAATACGAACGGTGCGAGACCGTTGTACGTTGCGCCGCTGGTGAATGACCGCAGTCCGAGGTCCGTGCTCCGGTACTTGCCGTCCGCCCGCTGCTTCAACTGATTGACCGACCAAACGCCGCTTCGCTCGAGGAGAATGGACCTGTTGATCGGATCGTATTGCATGTATGCCACCATGCTCGGTGAATTCAGCAAGGTCGTGCGGGTTCTGCTCGTCACGTCATAGAGGATGATCGGACTCGGGCTCGTGTCGTTGTCGTCAGCAAAAAGAATCTGCTGGTTATTGATGGCCGTGAGGAATCTCGGTTTCTTTTCCGGCAGATCGGTCAGCACGCGCGTAATGCCGCTCCCGAGATCCATTTCGGTCAGGCTGCCCGCGGCCTGAACGGACGCAAAGCTCACGAAATAAGCCTTTTTCGCATCGTCGGTCACGGTAAATTCGCCGCTCATCGTGCTCGACGCCGAACCCGCCGGATAGCCGCCCACGATGTACCCGCTGGCCGTCTCGATGCGCAGAACTTCCAGCCTCGCTCCCGGCGCGCTCGCCAGCGCGTAGAGGTGTTCGTCGTCATTCTTCGCCGTCACTACCTTGATGAGGCTGAAGTCCTTAGGCAGCACCAGCTTCCTGAGTAGCGCGCCTGACTCGGTGTCGATGACGTTGATGATGTTCTTGCTCGACAGATAAACCTGTTTCCCATCCGGCGCAGGCTCGAGGCTATATCCGGTGGAGGTCGTCAGCAATGGACCGATGGGCGTGACGTGCAGAACCCTGTTGGTTGCGGTGTCGATCGTGGCGAGATCGATCGACGTCGGATTTCTCTCCAGAAGCACGTGCAGCCGTGTCCCGTCCAGGCTGGCGAACATCTGATCGACCTGTTTATAGTCGCCCGTCAGCGAAAGATCGATCGAAGCCTTGGCGACGCGCGAAGCGAGATCGTACGCGGTCACCCGAGCCGGGGCCTGGGCGCGCGTCAACGTGTACACGGTTTCGGTGCGCCGCGGGGGTCCGTAGTATTTCTGCGCCATTTCGATGTCGGTGGCGCTAAGCTCGCCGTCGCCATTCCAGTTCGGATTGCAGTAGTTCATGATCGATGCGAGATCCCATGCGCCGATCATCGTGTCGCCCGATGTGCCTTGCGCGGGCTCGTTGCACGTCGAAGGGGTGTCAGGGCGGTTCTGCTCGTGCGCAAAGCCCAGCGCATGACCGAACTCGTGCGCGGCAACCCGTCGAATGCAGTACTCTTCACGCCCCTGGCAACTCTGGCTCCAGTTCCTGAAGGTGAAGTCGAGCGCCATTCCGCCCGCCGCGTTGTCCAGCATCGCACCCAGGCCAAGGGTGTGCGGTGCGCTCCCCGGCTCGTCCTCGACAGTAATCCGTATGCCGTAGTAGTTCGGATCGTTCGTGCACTGCTGCCATCCCGTGAAACGGGCGCCCGAATGCTCCTCCCAGGTTGCCTGAACCGCGAGACGGCTCCAGCCGCGTTCTGCGGAGTACCGTGCGAAATCGGCGTTGCTCATGTCCCAGCAGACGCCAATGGGAACGCGGTCCCAGATGACGGTCGACAGCGCATAACCCTTGGTCGTGGCACCTTCCTGCGCCGCCGGCTGCCCAGTTGCACTCTTTCCGTTCGAACCCGGAGCATCGGACCCGGCGTCGCCGCCGCATCCGGAAATCAATACTCCTGATGAAATAGCGAGAACCAGCCCTCGTATCCTTCGCATTCTCTTCTCCGTTTATCGAGACCATGCAATGTCGCGCATGGCGGAAGGAAATATGTTCAGCGCGTAATCAGTCCAGGGGCTCCATGACGAAGTATTGCCGAAAGCATCGGCCTCGCGGCGTGAGGCAGTCAATCATTAATTCTCCGTATTGTCGGACGAAGCGCGACGGTCCCATGAAGGCTGCGACGCAGATCGTCGAGCGGCGCGTTGTCGCCGATGACTGCCGATGGATGCCGATGAGGCCGTCCCGCCGCGCTCGCCGCAATTAATTCGAGTAATAGTTGACCAATTCATTGGGGTTTGGTACTATTCAAATTGAAGTTCAAGAAGTCGACTGCTGCTCATCAATCGTCCGTTGCACCGGAATTCGTTGTCCACTCTCTCCTTGATGCTTCACCTCTTCAACACCCCAATTTTTATTTCAAGGATTTTTCATGGATAACGGCACCGTCAAGTGGTTCAATGACACCAAGGGTTTTGGTTTCATTACCCCTGATAACGGCGGCGATGATCTGTTCGCGCACTTCTCCGAGATTCGCGCTGACGGTTTCAAAACCTTGGCTGAAGGTCAGAAGGTAAGCTTCGAAACGAAGCGCGGCCCGAAGGGCATGCAAGCTTCGAACATCAAGCCGCTGTAATCGCAGCATCACGGGATCCGCTCTCCGGGTCCCGTTCCCTCAGGTCTCTCCGCTTTTCTCCTCACCCCCTCCCTGCCGCGTGTCCCGACATTGGTCGGTGACTGATTGCGCGCACTCTTTTCCCACTCATCGCGTTTGAACGTAAGTATCAGCGCCAAAAAATATAAAACCTAATGGCATCTATTCAGAGTTATCAAGGCTATGCGGTACAAGCGACCGCCCACCGCCTGCCGGATCGTACGTTTTCGGCAAATGTGTCTGTCGACCGTACGAGCAAGCGTTCTTCAGAATCTCAATACACTTTTTATTCCCTCGGTTATTTCTCGAAAGAAGTCGAGGCGGTCGCTTACGCCTATCGCTGGGCGAAGGACTGGATCGACACACGCGGATAGTGCGTGGCCCGCGGGCCTCGCTTCATTCACGCGTGCACTTGTTCGTCCGCGTATCGCATTTCACCCGCTGCCTGGTCCGAGAAAACACCTTGACCGGGTCGAGCGAGATGCGTATCGTCGATTCAAGCTTGAGCATTCGATAGCTGTCCATCAATCAACTGCCTTACGCGGCGATAAAACCCCGCGCCGCTCGAGTCCCTCAATCGTGAGCGGGAGCATCCATGCTCCGGTTCACGTCCTCTCCAATCTGCATATTCCCGGCGACCGCTGCACCCGAAGCGACCCATTTGGATAGACGGTCGCGTGGACGACGGCGACGCTGCAAATGCGCGTCACCAGGACACTACGGCATGCACCCAACCGAGTTTTATCGCAGTTCAAACGGCGACAGCTGGCTCTTGTTCGATGGAGCGCGTGCCGTTGTCAGGCACGTGCCAAACGCAGCGTCCGGCGGATCTGTTTCGGACAAGCCTGTCGCGGAGTTTCTGTCGGAAAACGACCGGCAGAATCAGGGCCCGCAGCACGAAGCGCTGCGAGACTTCCTCGCAAGAAGCACGGCCAGTTCGAATGTCCCCAGCGAATCTGACGCGGCACGCGGGCCCACGGTGGAAACGCTTCTGCTCACGGCGGTGCGAGTGCGCACCTTCGCGCAGACGCACCATCTGACCAACGCGAGCGGCTTTTTCTTCACGCGCGGCGATCGCCTCTTTCTCGTCACGAGCCGTCACGTGCTCACGGACACCCCGAGCCGGCATTATCCGGACCGTATCGAGATCGAATTGCACGTGGATGGCGGCAATCTGGGCGCGTCAGCGTGGGCATCACTGCCGCTATACGACAAAGGCATGAGCTTGTGGCGCCAGGCATCGGATACCGGCGGCGAAATCGACGTCGCCGTGCTCGAAGTCCCCCGCAATCAGTTGCCGGCTACGGCCGTGTTCGCCGCGTTTGGTCCCGAACATCTCCCCACATCCGGCGAAGCAATGCCGATTGGCGCATCCGTGCTGATCGTCGGCTTTCCGCTGGGCTTTCATGACTCGCTGCATCATCTGCCCGTGGTCAGACAAGGCATCATCGCGTCCGCGTTCGGGCTGCGGTTTCAGGGCAAAGGCTGCTTCATCACGGATGCGCGCACGCACCGGGGCACGAGCGGCGCGCCGGTAGTGATCAGCCACCTGCCGACCGATGAGAACGGGGCGGCGGGCGCACTTCCCTGGCGGCTGCTGGGCATTCACTCGTCGACCATCGACATGAACACGCGCGATTTGCAGGTCGACGAGTCGCTCGGCCTCAACAGCGCCTGGTACGCAGACGTACTGATGAGCCTCACGAACGACTGACGCATTGCACTGCGCGTCCGTTGCGTCCATGCCTGCGGGCGTTCAATGATCGAGAAACGAACGCAGCTTGTCCGCGCGACGAGGATGCATGAGCTTGCGGATTGCCTGGCTTTCGATCTGCCGGACGCGTTCGCGCGACACGCCCAGATGCGTGCCCAGTTCGCCAAGCGTAAATTCGTTGAGCATATCGATGCCGAAGCGCATGCGCAGCACTCTGGCCTCGCGTGGTGAAAGCGCGTTCAAAGCATCGTCGATGGCAGCGCGCAAACTTGCGCGCACGACGGCATCGAGCGGCGACTCCGCGTTCGAGTCTTCGATCAGATCGCCAAGCGTCGCGTCAGCGTCATCGTTCGCCGGCGTTTCAAGCGAAATCAGGCGCATGGCCATCTTCTGAATGCTGCCGATCCGCGCCTCCGGCAATTCCATGCGCTCGGCCAGCACCGCGGGCAGCGCAGGCTTGCCGGTTTGCTGCAGGATCTCGCTCGAAATGCGGTTGAGCTTGTTGATCGTCTCGACCATATGCACTGGCACGCGAATCGTGCGCGCCTGGTCCGCAACCGCGCGTGTCACGGCCTGACGAACCCACCACGTCGCATATGTCGAGAATTTCCAGCCGCGCCTGTATTCGAATTTATCGACGGCCTTCATCAATCCGATGTTGCCCTCCTGAACCAGGTCCAGGAAGTGCACGCCGCGATTCATATATTTCTTGGCGATCGAAATCACGAGCCGCAGATTGGCCTCGATCATCTCGTTCTTCGCATGCCGCATGCGGGATTCCGCCGCGAGCAGCTTGCGGCCGATGTGCTTCAGGCGCTGAATCGGCATGGCGGCCTGCCGTTCGAGATCGAGCAGGCGCATCTGCTCGGCCTGAATGGCGGGCAGACTGCGTTCCAGCGATGGACCGTAATCGCGCGATTTCGCGGCGGTATTCGCGGTCCAGTCGAGGTCGGTCTCGTTGCCCGGAAACGATGCAATGAACTGCTCACGCGGCATGCCGCACCGGTCGATGACGATGCCGGAAATCCGCCGCTCGATCTGACGCACGTGCGCGAGCCGCTGCTGGATGTCGTTGCACGCGCGTTCGACCGTGCGCGCGGTAAAGCGCACGCGCGCAAGTTCATGTCGAATCGTCTCGTGAGCGGCCGGAACATCGTCCGCGCCCGCTTCGCGCAGCTGATCGACGCACTGGCCCACCCGCGTAAAAAGATCGAGTGCGTCGTGCCTGAGTTGCATCAGCCGCAACCGGTTCGCCTCGTCCTCGGCCTCCGGATCGCTTTCGCCATCGGCGCGCCCGGGTTTGTCGAGATCCGCCGGCATGGATGCATCGTCGATGCCGTCGATGAGTTCGTCGATGCCGAGCCTGTCCTCCGCGACCTGCCCGGCGCTCGCGAGAATCATCGAGATGGTGGGAGGACAAGCCGCGATGGCCTGAATCATCTCATTGATACTTTCTTCGATTCGCCGTGCAATTTGAACCTCGGCCGCGCGCGTCAGCAATTGCTTCGCACCCATCTCGCGCATGTACATGCGCACGGGATCGGTCGTGCGGCCGTATTCGGCATCGACGGTCGAAAGCGCGACTTCGGCGTCTTCTTCCGTCTGATCGTCGAGCGTGACAGCAGGAAGCGCGTCATCGAGCAACAGCGTTTCGGTATCGGGAACCTGTTCGTAGACCGTCACGCCCATTTCGAGGAACGTGCGCGATATATCTTCGAGCACTGTCGGCTGGGCAACATCATCGGGCAGGTGATCATTGATCTGCGCATGCGTGACAAAGCCTTGATCCCTCGCTACACGGATCAAAGCGCGTACCGCCCGTTGCTGTTCGTCTGCGCGTCGCTGCCGGTCGGACTGCACCGCATCGGCTACGACGCCTTGCGCGTCCGGATGATGAACTTCGCTTACTTGATTTCGACGGGAACCGGCCATCCTCTCTCCACATTCAGCTTCTTTGCCAACGTGAGACGTTAGCCAGAGGCGCGGCGGCCTGCGCATACGAAATCACGGCATTTGTTATACCGATGTCAATTCAGCCAAACCGGACTTCGAGCCACGCGCGCGCCCAGTTCGCCGCAAAAGCGACGGCCTCGTCGCGCCGGTCGAATCCGGCAAGGTCGCCGCTCACGAAGACATCCGTTTCGCGGCCGTCCGCACCGCTGGTACTGATGCGGGCATGCGCCATGTACTCCCCATCGGCCCGGCGCGGCGTTGGATCGATGCGAATGTTGCTGATGTCGGGTTGCATCACAGTTACTCTCCGATCGCCGCGAGAAGCGGTCAATCCCGGCCTCGCCGGTTGCGACAGCAGGCCATCGAGGGCGCTGCCCGAACTGCTCACCACGCTAGTCGAGGAAAGATCTCGCCTGCGGGCACTTGTCGATCATCTGCTCGGCATAGGCGATCGATGCGCGACGCGCGTCGCCGGCGCTCTGAAACGGCTCGCTTGCGCTAAGCTTGAATACACGGCTGCGCGACAGGCCCATTGACTCCGGCGGTTCCTGAATGCGCACGGCGGCATCGAACCCATCGTCCTGGTTGTATGCGTGAACGGCTCCGGCGGCCCGATGTGAAAAGACGAGCGGGCATATTTCCAGGCCACGGTAAAGGCGGTTTTCGACTGTCATGAAATGATCTCTCGCCGCAAGCAGGCGGCAATGTATTAAGGGGGCGTAGAGCAGTATCGGCAAGCTGACACGAATGACCGCGTTGCACGGTCTCCGATGTGAGGCTGTCCCGTTCGGGGCCGGCGCTTGAGCGCTATCGGATGCTGCGAATTATTTCAACTCGCTTGAGTTGTTCCATCCTACGCGGTTTATGGATTTTGTATAGCGAAATTTTCGTCGATGCCGCCGATGCATGACGACAATAAAAACGCGTCGAGAGTCCTTTTCACCGGACCCGACCCGCTACGGAGAAGGATGACGCTTATTTGCCGGATTCCTTGTATGCGGAATGAACTTCGCTATCCGATCGCCTGCCAAATTCGAGGAAATCAGGTACACGCGTTGCGCGTGTTTTGTCCATTGACACGCTTGCTGGGCGCTTCTCACATTTCAACGCTTCGCTATCGTTATCGAGGCACGCATGAAAGTCGGCATCATCACACACGTGAACTGCCCCTGCGGGCATCGCGGCTCGATCGTGGAAAGCATCTACGATGACGGGCACTCGCACTGGTATCGGGCGACGTTGCAAGGCCTCTCCGATAACGGCCACTACGACGGCACCGACCGCCTCTTCGCGGACAACACGCCCGCGTGTTCAGCGTGTGGCCGTTCGCTGACTCCGGACGATGTCGATTCCAGCGAGTTCATGACGCGCCAGCTTCGGAGGCAGGCCGAGGTCGTCGGCGGCGGAGAATAAGCGTGGATGCAAACACTGCGTAGCGCTTTGCGTTCGGCGCGGCCGCGAAGAACTCCTATGCGCTTCGATATATTTCGCACGACGAAGCTCTAATCAGTTCGCATGCTGTTTCCCAACCGCATCACTTGAGGACCGCCGCTTCCACAGCGGCCAGATAGGCTGCCAGCGCTCGCTTGACTTCGCGCAGATAGCGGCGCGCCAACTGCACATCGCCCATCGACGGACGCAATTTGACGGCTAACGCGCCGCCCGCGAGTGCATGAAGCATCTCCACGTAAAGTTCGCGCTCGGACGCTTTCACGCCGGGCATGCGCGCGTCGATCACCTTTCTCATCATGCTGGACTTGCGTTTCTTTTTCGCTTCGTCGTGCGGCCTCGCCGACATCAGAATCAGGAAATCGGTCTTTCGCTCGAAGTATTCGATGTGCGGCGTCATGATGCGATCGATCACCGCCTCCGCCGACAGCCCGCGCCACGTCTCGCTGTCGATCCGGCCAAGCTCGTCTTCCAGTTCGTCGAGCGCCGCCGCGTGCCGATCCCACAACGCGGCAAGCAGGCTGTCGCGATCCGGGAAGAAGTGATACATCGAGCCGATCGGCGTCTCTGCGCGCCGGGCGACGCCGTGCATCGTGACGCCCTCGAGACCTTTTTCGACAATCAACTCGGCGGTCGCGTCGAGCACAGCCTCGATGCGCGCACGCCCGCGCGCCTGCAGCGGCGAACGCGCGGTGCTGCCGCGCTCCTGACCCTGCAATTCGCTTTCATTATCCGCACGAGGCTTCTTCATCGTCTCTCCTGGGACGGGCAAAACTAGACGCAATCGTCTAGACTCGGGCATACTAGACGACACCGTCTAGTTTGGCGAGCGCACCGCGTGTATCGCACACGCCGCAAGCGCGCTCGCCGTCTCGTATTCACCGAAGACTACCGTACGCACGCGGTAGTGCAAAAGATCCCGGAGAAATCATGTCAGTCACAGTGCCCACGCACGGCGACCAACCCGTTGACGCCGCCCAGGGCAAACCGTCACGCAAGCGCGTGCTGATCGCGATCGGAATCGTCGCGGTCGTCGTCGGCGTTGCGTGGGGTTTGCGCTGGTGGACTGTCGGCCGCTTCGTCGAAACCACCGACGACGCCTATCTCAAGGCCGACAGCGTGACCATCGCGCCGAAGGTGAGCGGCTACATCACGGAAGTGCTGGTCGACGACAATCAGGCCGTCGCGGCGGGCGCGCCGCTCGCGCGCCTCGACGCGCGGCAGTATCAGGCATCGCTCGATCAGGCAAAGGCGACGCTCGATGCGCGCGCCGCCGATATCCAGCGCGCGCAAGCCGAATTGAAGCAGCAGCACGCGAACGCCGAGCAGGCGAAGGCGCAGGCCGATGTGTCGCGCGTGAGCCTCACGCACGCGGAGGACGACGTCACTCGCTATCGTCCGCTCGTCGCGACCGGCGCCGAAACCGCCGAGCGCCTCGCGAGTCT
This sequence comes from Caballeronia sp. INML3B, assembly GCF_023631305.1. Taxonomy (NCBI): domain Bacteria; kingdom Pseudomonadati; phylum Pseudomonadota; class Betaproteobacteria; order Burkholderiales; family Burkholderiaceae; genus Caballeronia; species Caballeronia sp. INML3B. The sequence goes on along the minus strand of NZ_JALQDI010000077.1, from coordinate 18,466 downwards.
CGTTTCGACGCGCGATCAGGCGCGCGCCACGCTCGCCGCGAATCTCGCCGCCGCGCGCTCCGCCACGATGCAGATCGGCGCGACCGAAGCGCAGATCGCGCAGGCGCGCGCGCAGATGGAAGCGGCGCAGGCGCAGCTCAACCAGTCGAAGCTCGACCTCGACGACACGACGCTCGTGAGTCCGGTCGCGGGTCGCGTGGGCGACCGCACGGTGCGCGTCGGCCAGTACGTGCAACCCGGCACGCGCCTGATGACGGTCGTGCCGGTCCAGTCGCTGTATCTCGAGGCGAACTTCAAGGAAACGCAAGTGGGCCGGATGCGTGTCGGTCAGCCAGCGACGTTGCACGTCGATGCGCTCAAGGGCACCGAGCTGCACGGTGTCGTCGAAAGCTTCGCGCCGGGCACCGGCGCGCAGTTCGCGCTGCTGCCGCCCGAGAACGCGACCGGGAACTTCACGAAGATCGTGCAGCGCGTGCCCGTGCGTATTCGCGTCGATACGGGTCCGGAAACGCGCAAGGTGCTGCTGCCGGGATTGTCGGTGACGGTCGATGTCGACACGAAAGCGGCCACCGACGACAGCAAGCGCGTCGCCGCCGAGAATCGCCATGACTGAATCGCACGCACGCGCGAGCGCCGTCGACTGGATCGCGGTCACGGCCGGTGCGCTCGGCGCGCTGATGGCCACGCTCGATATCTCCATCACCAACTCCGCGCTGCCGCAGATTCAGGGTGAGATCGGCGCGACCGGCACCGAAGGCACATGGATATCGACCGGCTACCTGATGTCGGAAATCGTGATGATTCCGCTCGCCGCGTGGCTCACGCGCGTATTCGGCCTGCGCAACTTCCTGCTCGGCAACGCGGTGCTGTTCACGCTCTTTTCCGTAATGTGCGGCCTTTCGAACTCGCTGCCGATGATGGTCGTGGGCCGCATCGGTCAGGGCTTCACCGGCGGCGCGATGATCCCGACCGCGCAGACCATCATCCGCACGCGGCTGCCGCGCGAGCAGATGCCTGTCGGCATGACGATCTTCGGTCTGATCGTGCTGCTCGGACCGCTGCTCGGCCCCGTGCTCGGCGGCTGGCTCGCGGAGAACATCTCATGGTCGTGGTGCTTCTTCGTGAACGTGCCGGTGGGCTTTGCGCTCGTCGCGCTGCTCATCACCGGCTTGCCGCCCGAGAAGTCGCACTGGGAGGCATTTCTCAAGGCCGACTGGCTCGGCATTGCGGGTCTGGCGATCGGTCTGAGTTCGCTCACCGTCGTGCTGGAGGAAGGCCAGCGCAATCAATGGTTCGAATCGAGCGAGATCGTGATGCTCACCTGCGTCACGGCGTTCGGCTTCCTCTTCATCGCGCTCTCGCAGTTCTTTGCGAAAAAGCCGATCGTGCGGCTCTCGCTGCTGCGCAATCCGCGCTATGCGAGCGTGATCCTGATCGTGTTCGCCGTGGGCGCGGGGCTCTACTGCGTGTCGTTCCTGCTGCCGCAGTTCCTGAGCGTGGTCGCGGGTTATAACGCGTTGCAGTCCGGCTCGATCATGCTGGTGTCCGGCGTGCCCGCGTTTCTCATCATGCCGGTGCTGCCGCGTCTGCTCGGCAAGGTGGATTTTCGCGTGCTGGTCATCACGGGGCTGCTGTTCTTCGCGGCGAGTTGCCTGCTCGACATTTCGCTTACGGCGCAAAGCGTCGGGCACGACTTCTTCTGGTCGCAGATCCTGCGCGGCTTCGGCCAGATGCTCGCGATGATGCCGCTCAATCAGGCGTCGATGGCCGCGGTTTCGCGCGAGGAATCCGGCGATGCGGCCGGCCTCTACAACATGGCGCGCAATCTCGGCGGGTCGGTCGGCCTCGCGATCATCGGCACCGTGATCGACCGTCGCAACGACTTCCATACGGCGGCGATCCGCGAATCGCTGACGGCGAACTCGGTGATCGGTCAGGAGCGCATGGCGGCGAGCGCGGCGAGCTTCGCGGCGCAAGGTGGCGACATCGCACACGCGAAAATGCAGGCGCTCGGTCAGTTGTCGATGCAAATCGGCCAGCAGGCAATCGTGATGACCTACTCCGAAACTTTTTACGTGCTGGCGATCGCACTGCTCGCGTGCCTGCCGCTCGCGCTCCTTCTCAAGACGCCGCGCGCTCAAGCCGGCGAGATGCCGTCCGCCGGCCACTGATGTCATGAATCATTCGACGATGTTTCCTTCACGCTTCACCTGTTTGCTTCCGCTCGCCGCGCTGGCGCTCGCCGCGTGCACGGTCGGCCCCGACTATCACGGCGCGCCGGACGTCGCGTCCGATGCCGCGAAAAGCGGCGCATTCGTGCGCGCACCGGCACGAGGCGTTGTCGCGACGCATGCGCCCGCGGCGTGGTGGCAGGCACTCGACGATGCGCAACTGAATACCTTGATCGATGCCGCGTTCGCGCACAATCCCGACCTCAAGATGGCACGGGCGCGTCTGCGCCAGTCGCGCTCGCAACTGAGCGGGCAGCGCGCCAACGAGTTGCCCAAGGTGTCGGCTTCGGCGGCGGCGCTGCGCATGCGTTCGCCGGATACGTCGATCTTCGGCTCGTCGTCGGGTGATCAGGGCGCGGCGGCATCGAACGGGCGCGGTCCGGTCGATTTCTACACCGTGGGTTTCGACGCCTCCTGGGAAATCGACCTCTTCGGCGGCACGCGCCGCGCGATCGAAGCCGCATCGGACGAAGCCGACGCCGTGGATGCAGATCTTTCCGACGCGCAAGTTTCGCTCGCCGCGGAAGTGGCTTCGGTGTACGTCGACCTGCGCGACCAGCAGCAGCGGCTCGCCCTCGCCGAACACACGGCCGAGTATCAACAGCAGATGCTCACGCTCACCGAGCAGCGCCGCGCGCGCGGCACGGCGGCGGAAGTCGATGTCGAACGCCTCACCACGCAGGTCGATACGACGCGCGCGACGCTCGTGCCGCTGCAAGTGCAGATCACCGACTCGCTGGATCAGCTCGCCGTGCTGACGGGCCGCACGCCCGGCGCCCTCGATGCCGAACTCGGCGCGCGTGCGCCGCTGCCCGCGTTGCCGTCGTCGGTGCCGATCGGCGATCCGGCGACGATGCTGCAGCAGCGTCCCGATATTCGCGCAGCCGAGCGGCGTCTTGCGTCGAGCAATGCGCAGATCGGCGAGCATATCGCGGACTATTTCCCGAAGGTGTCCCTCCTCGGCGATATCGGCTTTTCCGCGTCGGACCCCGGCCATCTGCTGCGCAAGCAGAATTTTTCCTGGGTCGGCGTGCCGTATCTGCAATGGAATCTGTTCGACTTCGGACGGACGGCGGCGAATGTCGATGCCGCCGAAGCCGCGCGCGACGAAGCCGAAGCGCGCTACGAGAAGACCGTGCTCGGCGCGCTGAAGGACGCCAATTCGTCGCTGTCGCGTTATGGCAATCAGCGTGAGCACGTGGTGCGGCTTCAGCAGGTTCAGGCATCGGCGGAACGCTCGGCCACGCTCGTGCGTCAGCGTTACACGGCGGGCGTATCGACGCTCATCGATCTGCTCGATGCGCAACGCACGCAGTTTGTCGCGCAACAGGACGTGGTGGCCGCGCAAGCCGAATTGCTGAAGGACTTCGTGTCGCTTCAGAAAAGCCTCGGGCTGGGGTGGGCGTTGTCGGATGCGGCGGTGCCGGTGGCGCGGGTTCGCTGAAGCGTCGCATCAAAAAAAGAGCCCCGTCAGCATTCGCGACGGGGCTCTGTGCTTTCAGCAGCGTAATGCGCTTACTTGCAGTGGCGCTCCCAATGATGATGCACGCGCACCTTGTGGCACACCGGATGATGGTGATGCGAGTCAGCAAAAGCCGGAGCGACGGAAAAAAATGCCATGCCAGCGGCCAATACGGCGAGAACAGCCTTTTTCATGAGTTCGTTGTCTTCGAGAGGAAAGAGGCGAAATCGTAACAGCGTGAGTTTACGAGTACCTTGGCAAAGCTGAACCGCGCTTTCTCGTGCCCTTCGCGCGATGCGATCGAGGAGCGCAAACCAGAGCGAAGGCGTGCGGTAAATGAATTCGCGGACGAAGTGTGCTCCGTGCGCCTGCGGCGTGAGCGTGCAAGTAACCGTCCCGGCCGCGCGGCGCTCTTCCACGCGAACTTGCGACGAGCCATACGAACATTATCTGTGCGACAGCGCCTTCGCGGACTGAAGCAGGTCGTCGAGCATCGCCTGCCGGCGTTCGGGATCGGTATCGCGACCCGTCATGAAGCACAGCGCGGCGATCGGCATGCCGGCGCGATCGCGCACGGGCGCCGCCATGCACAGGCGAAACGCGTTCGACAATCCTTCCGTGCAGCAGTAGCCCAGTTCCTTCGCGCGCTGGACATCGCGCATGAATTCATCGAAGTCGATCGTCACGCCGTTGTCGAGCGTGAAGTCCTCGCGCGGAATCAACGCGCGGATGTCGTCGGCGTTCAGATGACCCAGCAGGAGGCGTCCGGTCGCGGTCCACGGAATCGGCACTCTCACGCCGATATCCGAACTGATGTTGAACGGGCGCGCGCTGTTCTCGGACAGCACCACGGTGTACTTGTTGCCCTCGAGCATGCACAACTGCGTGGTTTCGTCATACTTGCGCACCAGCGCGAGAATCGACTGATGCGCGCGGCTGATCAGGTCGTTGTGCGTGGCATAGTCGGAGCCGTAGTAGTGCATCTCCCGACCGAAGAAGACGCTTCCATCGGCCGATGTTTCGAGCCAGCCGACTTCCGCGAGAATCGCGACCAGCTCATAGATGCTCGAACGCGGCGCACCGGTCGCTTCGATCAACTCGCGCATCGTCATCGGGCGCTGGGCGAGATGCAATTGCCGAAACATGGCAATGACCCGGTCCACGCCTCTCGCTCGCGACGATTCTGTAACTGCCATGCATTCACTCCGTATGCGTCAATGGTCGAGCACGCGATGCAGAAACTGCCGGGTGCGCTCGTTCGATGGGTTGACGAAGATCTCCTCCGGCTCGCCCTGCTCCGCGATCACGCCCTTGTCCATGAAGACGACGCGATCGGCGGTCTTGCGCGCGAAACCCATTTCATGCGTGACGACGACCATCGTCATGCCGTCGCGTGCGAGTCCGCGCATCACTTCGGTGACTTCGCCGACGAGTTCCGGATCGAGCGCCGACGTCGCTTCATCGAAGAACATGATACCCGGCTCGACCGCGAGCGCCCGCGCGATCGCGACGCGCTGCTGTTGCCCGCCCGACAGCTGGCTCGGGTAATGGTCGGCCCGATCCGCGAGCCCGACGCGATCGAGGACCTCCATTGCGCGCTTGCGCGCATCGGCCGGATTCATCTTGCGCGCCTTGATCAACGCAAGCGTCACGTTGCCGAGCGCGGTCTTGTGCGGAAACAGATTGAACTGCTGGAAGACCATGCCGACGTGACCGCGAATGTCGCGTGCGCGCTTCGGGTCGTGCATCGGCACGTCGTTGACCCAGACTTCGCCGGAATCCGTCTTTTCGAGTCCTGCCATGATGCGCAGCACCGTGCTCTTGCCCGAACCCGACGCGCCGATGAGCACGAGCACCTCGCCCGCCCGCACGTCGAGATTGATCTCGTTGAGCACGCGCGTCGCGCCGAATGCTTTACTCACGCCCGAGAGCGAAATGACGGGCCTGGTCTGGCTTTGATTGCTCACGACAGTCTCCTGCGGTCATGGTGGCGCACCCATTGCGAAAGCGGGAAGCACACGACGAAATAGATGAGTGCGACGAGCCCGTATATCTCGACCGGCTTGCCGATCCGATCGACGATCGCCTGCCCGCCGTGCATCAGCTCGGACATGCCGATCATGCTGACGATCGACGTGTCCTTGATCAGCGAGAGGTATTGTCCGATGAGCGGCGGCAGCACGATCCTGCCGGTCTGCGGCAACACGACGAACGCGAACGCCTGCATGCGCGACAGACCGAGAATCTGCGAGACTTCCCATTGGCCCTTCGCCACCGATTCGATCCCCGAACGGAACACTTCGGCGATATACGCGCCCTGATAGACGCTCAGGCCGATCACGCCGGCCGCGAATACGTCGATTGCATAACCGAAGTAAGAGACACCGAAATAGATGAACATCAGCGTGATCAGGACAGGCGTGCCGCGAAAGAGCTCGGTATAAAGGCGCGCGATGCGATCCGTGCCCCACGGTCCGAACGATCGCAACACGGCGGCAAGAAGGCCGATCAACGTGCCGCCGACGATCGAGGCGACCGACAGCAGCAGCGTCGTCACGAGACCTTGCAGCAGGATCGACAGACTGGTTCTCAGCAATTCGATTGACATGATGCGGCTCCGGTTCGGGCATCAGGCGCGATTGGCGCGGCGCAACGCGAAGCCGCCGAACCGTGCGCGCGGCCGCACGATCAGCGGCGGATGAAACATCCGGGCGCCGAGCTGGCTCGCGATCCACGACAGCACGTTGCTCAGCACCAGATACGCGACGAGAACGACCGCGAAGGTCTGGACGTACAGCAGCGTGCGCGAGTTGATCACCGTCGCGGTGCCCGTCAGTTCGGGCAACGCAATCGCGGACAGCAGCGAGGTGCCGAGCAAGAGCTGAATCAGATAGTTGACGATCGCCGGATAAACCGCACGCGCGGCCTGCGGCAATACGATCTCGGTGAAGATCTGACCGCGCTCGAGACCGAGGATGCCCGCGGCTTCGAGCTGTCCGCGCGGCACGGACTGAATGCCCGCGCGAAACACTTCCGACAGGTAAGCGCCGACATTGAGCCCCAGTGCGATTACGCCCGCCCAGTAGGCATCGAGCGAAATGCCCGCCGACGGCAAGCCGAAGAACACGATGAAGATCTGCAGGAGAACCGGCGTATTGCGGATGACTTCGACATAAGCCCGGGCGATGTACCGGAACACGGCGACCGGCGATATGCTGGCCAGCGCCGTCAGCAGTCCGAGCAGCACCGCCAGCACGAACGCGAGCAGCGTCACTTGCAGAGTCAGCCAGCCGGCTTTCAGGAACTCGGGGACATAGCCCCACAAGGTGAGCCACTCGTAACTCATTTCAGCCTCCGCGTCGTTCCGGTTTCATGCGATATCGACATCACGCCTTTCTCAGAACTGCGGGTTGAGCGGATAGCGCGGATCGGTGCCGAACCACTTTTTGTAGAGCTGCGCGTTGAGCTTCGACGCGTTGATGTTGAAGAGGAACAGGTTCAGGTAATTGAGCCACGCCTGATCGCCCGCCTTCACGCCGAAGCCGTTGTATTCGAGCGGCACGAGCGCTTCGTTCGTCACGGTCAGTTCGGGGTCGAGCGTCGCCTGATATGCGAGGAAGTTGTTGTCCTCGATCATCGCGTCGGCCTGACCTTGCTTCACGGCGAGAATCGCGGCCTGCGAGCTGTCGTATTCCTGGATCTTGATGGGAATGTTCAGCGAGCGGACTTCATCGCCGTTGGTCGAGCCTTTCACGGTCGCGATCGTACGGTTGCCCATGTCCTTGACGGACTGAATGCCGCTGCTCTTCTTGACCAGCAACGCCTCGCTCGCGACGACGTAAGGCGTCGTGAATTCGATGACCTTCGCGCGCTCCAGGTTGCGCGTGAAGTTGCAGAACACGACATCGACCTTGCTCGTCTGCAGGTTCGGAATCCGGTTCGCGCTCGTCGTGTTCACGACTTCGAGCTTGACGCCCATTTGTTTGGCGAGCTCCTTGGCGAGATCGACGTCGTACCCGTCCGGTTGACCGTCCTTGTTGTAGAAGCCGAAGGGCGCGAAGGTCAGGCAGTCGCCGACACGCAAGGTACCGCGTTGAAGTACGGCCTGAAGCGTGGGAGCAGAGCCTGCCGTGGGGCCCCCTTCCGCCGGCGTCGAAACTTTCGTACACGCGGACAACGCCAGCGCTGCGGCGATGACGAACAGCGAGACACTTCTTGCGCCTAAGTTCGAGAGTTTCATGTGCGGGTCCTGATGGAAAGATTGGGAAGCGAACCGGTTCCAAAGCCCGTCCGCATCGTAGAGCTAGTCACGGCGCACTGTCCGGTATATCGGACAGATATCTGGCTAATCGGAATGCAATGAAGTGTTGGACAATAGAATTCGGCGTGCAAGCGGCCCGAACCCCAATTGCACGGATTTTTTTGTTCAGCTATCGCAGCCGTCCTATCACGAGATCGACCGATGCCTTCAGCGGCAACGGCAACCCGCGACGGGCAAAGACCTACTGACTCGCGCCCGCCCCGATCCCCGCTTTTTTCTGAGCGTTCTGCAAATCCTGGGGATAGTTGGGATCGTTGGCGCGGCCGGGGTTGTAGCCCGCGTCCTCGAGTTTCTTCAACTCGGCGTTCTTCTTCGCGCGCGCCTGTTTTCGCGCGGCCTTTTTTTCCGCTTTCGTCATGGGTGCGGCTTGCGTCGCGTCCGTTGCGGCCGAACCGGTATCTTGAGCATAGGAAAGCGGGGCCGCGGACACGCCCACAACGCCCATGATGAGTGACACAGCAATGCTTGCCAGCTTCGTTCTCACGGTGATTCTCCGTTCTGGAGGAGATGCGTTTCAGAAAGTATAGGCGCTCGGGTCCGCGCCGCGTCGCCGGAAGACATCGTGCGATACTCGTCGCGACGCTATGCTCGCTTCCCCTTCGCGACGGCGACATAACATTCCGGGATACCAACCGATGCAAATCATCGTCGATGCCGACGCCTGCCCCGCCGTCGTGAAAGACATCCTCTTTCGCGCAGGCCCGCGCATGAAGGTGAACGTGACGCTGGTCGCAAATCAATTTCTTCGCACGCCACCCTCGCCCTGGATACGCGCCATCCAGGTGCCGGCGGGGTTCGACGTGGCCGATGCGCGCATCGTCGAGATTGCCGAGGGCGGCGATCTCATCATCACGTCGGACATTCCGCTTGCCGCCTCGGTGATTGCAAAGGGCGCCTTCGCGCTCGATCCGCGCGGCGAATGGATGAACGCGGACAACATCGAGGAACGCCTGTCGATCCGCGCGATGATGGATCAGTTGCGCGGCTCCGGCGTCCAGACGGGCGGACCGTCACCGTATGCACCGCGCGACGGCAAGAATTTCGCCGCGCAACTCGACCGCTTTCTCGTGAAGAACGTTCGATAGATACGCGGGCGAGGAGCGCCCAGCCCAGCGGCGACGAAGCGACAGGCAGCCGCGCGCCCGCGTGCAGTTCGAGATCGATCGTCGCGGGCTTGCTCGCGCACGTTTGGACGACGATCACATCGAGACGATCGCGCGCCGCGAGCACAACGTAGGGTCCGCTCGCATCGATCAGTGTCCCGGCGGCGGCGATTCGCTTCGCGCGCTGATCGGCTTGCGCATGGGCACAGGCTGCGTCTGTCTTCGTGCGACATGTGCACGCATCTGAAGGAATGCTCTGCGCGCTTGCGAGCGCCGCGTTCCAGACGAGGGTTGGACTGCGCCCATCGGCATTGAACGAGCGCGACAAGGACGGCAGGCCCGTCAAGATCGACAGTCGTCATGCATACGGCGCGACGCGGAATCTCGTGAAGCGCTTTTGGAGCGACCATCGCACGGCCACATGAATCTTCGCGCTGATGCGCGCGCTCGTCGCTCTACGGCATCGCATAGTGCGCGTGGGGCGTTTGACGGCGGGGGCATACGAGTGAACTACATGTGGTCGGCTAGCGCTGAGAAGTGTCGGGCCAGCATCGCCGAAAATCGACAACTGCTTCAACCGTTCTCATCGATGGTCTTCCGAATCGCGTCCTCGAATGCTTCGGAAGGCTGGCCGCCACTCACCAGATACTTCTGGTCGAAGATAATCGCGGGCACCGACTGGATGCCGAGTTGCTGGAACTCCCGCTCCTCCGCCCGCACCTCGTCGGCATATTTCCCATTTTCCAGCACCGCGCGCGCTGCTTCGCCATCGAGGCCGACGCTTCGGGCCGCTTCGATGAGAACGTCCGGATCGCTCGTATCCTTGCCGTCACCGTGATAGGCACGCAACAGCGCGAGCTTGAGCGGGAGCTGCTTGCCCTCGATGCGCGCCCAGTGCAGCAGCCGATGCGCATCGAACGTGTTGTACACCCAGTTGCGTTCACCGAAAGCGAAGCCTTCTTGCGCGCCGCGCTCGCGGATCATCGCCTGCGTCTCGCGAATCTGCTCCGGCGTGCGGCCATACTTGCGACCGAGATAATCGACGATGCGCTCGCCTTGCGGCCCCATGTCCGGATTCAGTTCGAAGGGATGCAACGTGATGCGCGCATCGACGGTGTTACCGAGGCGCTCCAGCGCGCGTAGCAGAGAAGACAGGCCGACAGCGCACCACGGGCAGGCAATGTCGGAGACGAAGTCGATTTGGAGAGCGCGGGACATAAGCGTGGTGAAAGTTGGAGATGAAACGGACAGGCTAGCCGAAATCGTTCTGGCTTGCGTTGTTCGCATCTGCGACGAAAGTCGGGAAGCGCGCAAGGCAGGTTGCGCGTCCGCTCGGGGCGTAGGCGATCGAGCAGCCGTAATGCTGAGCGGCATCGTCCCGATGCAGCTAGCCCCTGCCCTTCACGGATCGCACCTTGTTGAACACATACCCCGAGAATCCGTCCCGCAGGTCGGGGTACTTCTGAATGATGGCTTCGGCCAGGTCACTCGATGGATCGATGCCGAGCCTGCGCAGCGTGAGTTTCCCGCCGGGGCTTGTCTTGTAAGTGCGGCGCCAGTCCTCGCGTTGTCGCGGCGTCGCGGCTTCGTACACTTCCCAGCCCCGACGAACTTCGTCGACGATCCGGTTCTGGGCATTGACGTCTTGCGCTGCGACCTGCAATGCCCGACGCGCCTCTGCTTGCTCCTTGGCCTCGGCCTCGCGTTGGTCTGTCAGCGACAAGCCTTCCTGGATCTGTACCATCTGACGCTCCGCATCGGAGACGATCCAGCCTTCTTTCAAGGCCTTCATGAAGAAGCCAGCCGGACTCTTCGACACTTTGCCCAGCTTCAGACTGAAACGCGTGCGCTCGATTGCCTGTTCGAGGCGTGCATCGGTGTAGGTGTCACGGTCGGAAGCGATCTGGCCGAATTGCGTGCTCGAAAGACCAATCTCCTGCTTCAGCGTCTGATACAGCGCCTGCGCATGTTCGTGCGTGTGAAGCAAACGCTCGGCCATCTCCTTTCGTTCGACGCGAAAACGCATGCGCCCGATCTTGCGAGAGCCCGGTTCGTTGCGCGTCTCGTACGACAAGGAAAGATCGGACACCTCATTGATCTGGTCCACCGCCGGCGCGAGCCAGTCCCGTTTGAAGTACTTGAACTCCTGTGCCTTCGCGCCCATCGTTCCCTGCCACGCGCGCAGTTCATCGAGCGTGAACCATTCGGTTACACCCTCGCCCGCGTACGGAAGAAGATGGTCGTACATGACGCGCGCGTAGCTGAGCGTGAAAAGAGATGTGATGCGCAGGCTCAGCCAGTGCGATTTCCCGGGACCGCGGATGATCCCGATGAGATCCGGAGGCACCCGGAACTGGAAGCGCCCGCCCACGTACGAAATACGTCCGATCAGTTGAACCGATCCGAAGGGCTTCGAGCCGTCGGCATCGGGTTCGGCGGTCGCCTGAATGAGGGCCCGCTGCGCCTCCGTGATCACCTGTTCGAGATGCGCGTTGTTGCGGCTCGAGTAACGCATGAGCCACTTGAAATAGTCCAGCTCGACATCGTAAAGATCGTGAACCTTGTGTTCCTGAGCGACGATGAAATACGCTGCGTCGATAAGACGACGAGCCGACACACCGAGATCGACGATCCGAATCAGAACGTTCTTGCGCGCGAAGCCGATGTCCGATCGTGCAGCATCAACGGGCAGGCCTTCGGCGTTCGCGTCGTCGAATAACGCCAGTGCCAGTTGTCTGGACGTGGCCACCTGCCCTCCTGTCGTCATCCCGCCTCCACGTCACGCGCTGTAGTTTTGCTATCGAGCGGTACGTTAACGGCTGCAAGGTGAGATGTCAACACAAGCTACCTCACCTTGGGCCGCCGTCGACACATAAAAGCTCACCTTTACCGGCCTTCATCACAAATCTCCTCACCATTACCGCCCAGACGCCTCACCTTGGGCGGCATTTCGCTTCACCTTGGTGTGGTAAACGCAGCACCTTGATGCTCAATCCACATCACTTTGATCACAGTAAACCTCACCATGTGAGCGTATGTATCTGATTTATAGGGGACTTGGTATGTGTGTTGGTGGTGGTACGTTTTGTTTTTTTAAAAAAACGAACTAACCAGCGGTTAGGACAAAGGGGTTGCGGGGTACTCAAAAAGGGATTGCATATGCGGCGTTTTCATTCACATAAAAACGGGGTGTTTGGGTGAGGCGAATTGTGATCGGTGCGATCGCTTTGCGGCTCATAGCGTGCGCGGCCTCTCGCTGAGGTGAGGTGTTTTGTGTCAGGTTGCTGCCTGATGGAGGTACCGACGCGCCAATCCGCTGCCGTTCAGCCAGAACAGCGGCACCGCGCGAGTGCATAAGCGTCGGATAAACAAGGGTTTTCTTCAGCGCGGCGAACGATTTTGCAACTTTCATTCGATTCCAATAGCCATTCATCAACCCGGCGAGTATTCTACGGTTCGACGTCTAGTTACAGCAAAACCGTGGAAACACCACCGAGCGTGATAAAACACCTCACCGTGGACTTAAAAGGAAGCGCCGAATGAATTTGAGTGAACTGCCAGGGATCAATCGAAGGGTAAAGCTCTCCAATCTTGGAGAGTTCGCGGAGCGTTTGTCGGTCATGACGAACGAACTGCGAGACCAGATTCTGGCGCCCAGGCCGCGGAAGACGGCTCCCGTCTTCACGATCGGCGAGCTCTCCGACATGTGCGGAATCGATCGCCAAAAGATCAACTATCTGGCAACCAAGGAGGGAAGCGAACTGCCTCCGGGCGAGACGCACGGAACCGGCCGTGCGCGCATCTTCTCATTGCAGGATGCGCGGACTTGGGTGCAACAGGTCTCGGACATCTACCAGACGCCGCTCGTCACTGGCACGCGCGAGCATCGGGGTCGCGTCCTGATCACCGCGAACTTCAAAGGCGGCTCGTGCAAGACAACGACGTCGATGTGCATTGGTCAAGGGCTGAGTCTGCGTGGTCGCAAGGTTCTCATGATCGACCTCGACCCGCAAGCATCGCTTTCGGAACTGTGCGGCTTGTACGCGGAGAAGGATTTGACTTGGGAGGATACAGTCCTGCCCTTTATTTACGATCCGGATATCGAGGGTGGCCTTTCGTCAAAAGTACAGACTACGTATTGGGACGGGCTCGACGTCATTCCGGCACATAACTATTTGCACGACGCCGAATTCCACCTGCCGACGGCGCAGAAGACGAATGCCAACTTCGAGTTCTGGTCGGTGCTAAGGAAAGGGATCGAACCGCTGCGTGCGCAATATGACTACATCATTCTGGACACGGCGCCGTCGCTCTCGTATATGACGCTCAACGGGCTGATGGCCGCCGATTCGATGGTGATGCCGCTCGTCCCCGAAAGTCTCGACTTCATTTCGTCCGTGTCGTTCTGGTCATTGTTTGCCGAGGTTGCGAATGGCTTCGTCGAACACGAGGTCGACAAAACCTACGATTTCGTATCGGTGCTGCTCTCGCGTGTGGACTATGGGAGCACGTCGTCTGCGCCGGTCGTACGCTCGTGGTCCCAGCGAGCCTATGGAGACTGGTTGCATACCACCGAAATCCCGGCCAGTTCCGTCATGAGTAATGGTGCGTTGGCGTTCTCGACGGTGTTCGATTTGTCGCGTGCCGAGACCGTCGCGAAAACCTTGGCGCGTGTAAAACAGCCGATGGTGGATTACTGCAAATGGATCGATGACCAATATGTTGCCCAATGGAGGGCAGGACAATGAGCAGCCTTCGCGACCGCATGATGAGCAAGACCGCTGAAGTTCGTGCGGCCAAAGACATTCAGCTCGATCCGCAGCAGGAAAAGGCCGCGAGCCCGCGTACCGCGCCGGGAATGGCGGCCGCATTGGCGGCCGCGCAACAGCGCATCGCTCAACTCGAGCACGCCGGTCCCGCGTCAGAGGCACCGGTATCGGAAATCGTTCCGAATCCTTGGCAGCCGCGTCAGGTGTTCAACGATGCGAAGCTTGTGCAACTGGCCGAGTCGATTCGCGAGGCGGGTCTCGTCCAGCCTATCGTCGTTCGCCGCGTCGGCGCGGGTTTTCAGATTGTCGCAGGCGAGCGCCGGTGGCGCGCGCACAAGATGATCGGAAAAGAGTTTATCAAGGTCTTGGTCGTCGATCTCTCGGATGAAGAGATGGCGATGCTTGCCCTAGTGGAAAACGTCGCACGCGAGGATCTCTGCGACTACGAGATTTCGCGATCGATTCGACGGACCGAGAAAGAGTTTCCGAACCGCAAACGAATGGCTGAAGCCTTGGGGATTTCTCGATCCGAGCTCTATCGCTATTTGTCGTTCGGTGAGCTGCCCGATTTTGTTGTTCAGGATCTGGATGTGCAGCCTCGCTTACTGGGTGCGACAGCTGCCGAGAGCGTCGTCTCTGTACTCCGCGGACGGAATGGCGCTGCGTTCGAGATTGCGAAGGATCTGTGGGCGCGGGTGGTAGCGGGCGATTTGGACCAGTTGAAGTTTGGGAAGGCGATTAAGCAGGCGTTGGAGGACGAGGGGAAGCCGGCGCAGGGCGTGAGCGATCGAAGCATCGACAAGATTTTCGCGGGCGGATCTCAGGCGGGGTCGATCACCAAGGATTCGATGGGACTGACTGTCAAAATCAAAGCGGGCATGCTCACGGCCGATAAAGAAAAGCAGATCCGTGATTTGGTCGCGCAGTTGTTCGGGGATAACGGTTAGGAACGTTCGATAGCCGGGGACGGTTTTCTTCAGCCGACGCCTCCGTGACTCGCACGTCGATCGTCCTTTAGTCAGAGTGTCTCAACTTGGGACACTCTTGGTCCGGTTTTTCACTCGATGAATTTCTGAGCCCCATCCCGCGAGTGTCCCGACTTGGGACACTCTCACGCCCTCTGGCAGATTTCTAGTTCCGCAATTGCCATGCCGATGTCGCTGCTTATTAGGCAGAGACAGCGGCTTCACAAACTGCGGGGCCGCCCTTCGAGCCGACGCTCGATTGAACTCGCAACGAGTTGAGGAATTCCGATTGTCGGGTATTCGGTAGCCCGGTAAGCCCAACGCGGCGTCGTGGGAACGAGAGGGCAAGGCACCTCTGCCCTTGCCGCAAGCACTCCGCCTACACCATCGCAGTTTTTCCGATTTACTCCAGCCTCTCGTCCAGATCCGTTCGTCGAAATCAAGGTGGCTTGGACGTATCCGTAAGTTTAGAGAGTAGCCCACCAATTGATTGCGGGCCGATTGTTTATGCCTCGCGCTCTTGATAAGTCGCGAATGTGTATGGCCTCCTGCCATCCCTGCGCGACGATAATCTGCTCGGGCCGTCAGCGGGGGCGAATAATCTCGACTGCAGCTTGAGCGCCGCGCGCATATCGCGATGACGAAGAGATCGTGAAACAATCCCCTCAGCAGCGATAAAACCCTAAGAGCCTTGCTGCATAAGACTCCAGAAGTAGTCTGCGCCCCTACTTGAGGGATTGTTCCACGGAACGGCCCTGCGTTAGGCGGGACGTCTCAAGCATCGCTGCGTCGAATGCGCGATCGAACGAGGCATATGAGCGTTTGTAGTGATCAAAACGACCGGTGTAGTATTCAATACGGTCGATCGTCGAGACGTGATCGCCGCCCGAGGGCGTCGCCGTAGGCATTGGACCGGACTGACCGGCCGTCCATGCAAGCTCACGTCCGATAAAACGTCGGTATGCGATTTGTCGCGTTGCCGGCGCCACCGGCCCACCTAAAGTAGTCACGGGTCAAGCATTCAGCACTTGCTCCGGCCTTAAGTCGGTTCCGTCAGCACAGTCGAAAATTAGCGAAGATGCGGAGCCCAGGTGCGTGATTAGCGTGCACGCGAGTGTGCTCTTGCAATTTTGCTTGCGCGCGAGTGGTCAAATGAACGGCCACCGATCGAGGCAGGAATCGAGCGCGGTATCAGGATGTCCATCATCGCCAGTAACGAAAAAAACACGACGGCGACAAACAACGTCGTGCCGAGCAATTCGAGCAAAGCCATGGCTACCTCCTCGGTTCCAGAATCCCACTGTGTCGTAGCATCTACTTGCGTTTAGTTTGCGTCCGGCAGCGCCACATCAATGTCGTGAGAAGGCGTCACGATATGGCTTTGATCACTGATTCAACTCTGGCTGATGCCGCTCACAATCCGCTGAAGAAGACCACTTAATACGGGCGCGCGGCGGCGGATCGCGTCGAGCTGAATATGTGACGTTCCGCTGCTCCGGGCTTGATGGCACTCGGCTTGCTATCGGCCTCATCGGTCGATCCTGAGCCGCAAACGCCGCACTCGAACGGGTGCCGCTCGAACCGCACGTCAACGCGCGCATTGCGAAGGCAGTCAATAACGGTCGCGTGAGCCAGCGCAGAACTCAGACGAGTCATCGTAGGTCTCTCCGCCAGGATTGAATGATGCGCGCGGCTAAACGGACAGTGCTCGCCGTCGGCCAGCATGATGCTAGCGCGGCATTACGGCCAAACGAGACGAAGCTCGTGCCTGCAGCGCGCGCCAGGTGCGCGCGCGGAGCATCGCAGATATCGGCGCAAGGGCACAGATGGCCTCTTGCGGATGCGCTAGCTATTCGTCGCGAAGGAGTCTTCGCAGTCGACTTCGAAATTCGGTGCAGCGCTGGACGCGGTAGCCCAGCGAGTGCCGAAATCGAATTCGCCGTCCGCCTGCGCCATAAAAAACTGGTTTGGATAACGAAACATACTTTGCGATTTGTGATCGCGAAAGGTGAGCGACGCAGCTTCGGCGCACCGGTTCTACCGGTCGTCCGATCGTACGGCGAACATCCACGCTTGCGAGTGACTTGACGGGTCCCTGGACGCCGCGTTTGACCGCGCCTAGGGCTCATCTTGAAAACATCCAAGGCGTGTCGCCGGTTTTTCGCCGCGTTCGAACCGGACGCGCAGATACAACGCGATGATCGAATTTCGAGTCTACGTACGACGGTGCGGCGCGTCGCCGGAAATCTGCCGAAGCCCCAGCGGGGGCGAGCGCAACTAACGGTCTTTAAATGAAACTCACGCAAACCAGCACTCGCCGACAGCCTGAGTAGACGCCAGAATTAAATCAACCGACCCGTCGAAATTAAAGGTGGGCAGATGCATCGAGAGGGCGCCATCGATTCCGTTCGACTCAAACGCCGCGTCCCTTACTTCGCAGCAGCAACGACGAACTCGGCCGACCGATCGGGCAGCGTCAGCGCCGTCAGCAACTGGCCGTTGCTGAAAAGCGCGACCCCGGCGACCGTCGCGTCCGGATAAAGACAAGGCGCGGCTGCAAACGTAACCGAGGCATCCAGAAAATTTTTGTCTCAGTGAGGAATCGCCGTTCCGCTAAACGACAGCCGCTCGCTCCGACACCCTTGATCGCCCCGTCATGACCGATCAGAAACGTCGCGGCCTCACTGCCTTTAGTCGATCCCGCCGCGCCGAATATGTCTCGGCGACGGCAGACAGCGAGATCGCGCGCTCATATGGGCCGTCGTAAAGCAAATTGAACTTGAAGCCGTTCTGCTTCGCCGCGCTCGTGTAGCTCACGCCCCTGGACACTGGTTTTCTCGTTGCAATCGGCGAGAACGGGCGTTTCGCTCGTGCCCTTGCCGCTGATGCATCGTCGAGTTGCATTTGACGCTCAGCGCTGGCGCCGAAGCGTGTATAACACGGCGCTGATGCCGGCCGATGGCGTTCCGGGTCATCGGATTAACAGCGTCTCCCTAAAGTTGTAACCCTCGATGCCGATCGACGGCGAGAGCATCGACGAACTGGCGGTCGGCGTCATCGTGCCCCGTCAACGCATCCTGCGGCGTGCGCGATTGGGATCTCGAGCATGTGCCCGCTGCTATCGGCGAGGGTGCTCATTCAAGAATCCTGAGCTTGTTCTTCCTGCCCGGTTACGGTCGCGGCCGGGCGGCTTCGCGCCAGCCGTACATCTGCACCCGCGATTGAGCGTGCAATCTAGCGGAGGAAGGAGTGCAGGCCGAAGCACTGGGCTACGACATTCGTGCTGCGGCGATCAGGGCGACAATTCGTTGCGAGTCATCGGTCGGCTGCAGGCGCCCTTCTCGTGGTTCTGATTCGATTTTTTTTAAAAAAGCCGCTTGACGGCATCGAAATTGGTCCGCATAATTCGCCTCCCGTTGAATGACGGTGCGCAAGAAAGCAAGCAAGCAGCAAAGCAAATTCTTGGCGCAATGCTCTTTAAAAACTAACAGCCGATAAGTGTGGGCGCTTGATGTTGGGTGCGGTCTGGTTCTTCGGGGCTGGATATAGCGAAAGTATCAAGAGTCTCACACGAAGTATCAGAGGAAGGTTTTTCCATCTTTGGATGGAGTAAAT